>CAXYZP010000451.1:0-1509 GCA_964293175.1 uncultured Sphaerochaeta sp. | reverse complement strand
TCCCCATCACTTGGGCCTTGTCCCTCATACACCTGCTTAATGCTTATCATATGCACATCCTTACTTTGTCGCTTTTGAAATCTGGTTAAAAAGGGATAGACGGAGAGATCAGATCTGACCCTATGCCAACAATCCCTCAGCTAACTTTCCAGCTAAAGCCTCAATGTCCTTTGCGTCCTCTCCAAGCAGGTCTTCAAGGCATCTAGTAGGCCTGAGGGCTTGTATCCAGCGCTTAGGTATCATTTTAAAGCCATCAACAGAACCTGCAAGCATGCCATAAATGGCTGCATTGGTATCGGCATCACCACCTCTCATCGTGATAGATCGCAACCCTTCTTCGATCGTATTGCAGTGCAACAAGGTATACAGCGATTGTTGGAAAGCGATGATTCCCCCCCCTTGGTTCCACCCATCACAACTCTCTGGTGCCTCTGTCTTGGCATCATATAGAGCTTTGAGAAGAACTGTATCGTCGGTATACTCAGGAGCTACTCTACATAGATAGGAATATATATCTTCCTTGGTCCCACCGTCCCGAACAGCCTTTGCTATGGCCAAGGCCCAAAGGCGGGTAGCATCTCGGCAGATCGTATGAACATGGGTCAGATTACAATCACCATCGGAGATGGCGATGAGCGGTTTGATTTCTTCGTCTGAAGCGAATATCGCCAAAGGCGCCATTCGCATCAAGGCCCCATTGGCTTGGCTGTCAGGATTTCGGACCCCTTCTTTCAAGGCATTGAGAATGGTGGTGCCGAAATCTGAAGGAAGTGCATTGAGCCAGGCAAGGTAGCGCCTCCTCACATCTTCAGCCTCAAATCCTTTACAGGCTATGAGGCTGGTTGCCAACATGATCGCCATCTCGCTATCGTCGGTGATCATACCAGACTCCCCTACCCACCTTTCCTTATCTTCCATTTCAAGGATTCCGTTTGGATACGCTACAAGTAGGTCTTTCTCCTTATCAAACTCAGTCTGGGCCCCAAAGGCATCACCTACGAATAAGCCCAACAAAGATCCTAACGCACGGTCATATCTATCCATCCGCAATCTCCCTTTTCTCTTACATAATGAGTATACCATGGTTTTAGTCATGACCAATTTTCTATGCTGTGCGCTAGATTTTCTACTGAATGTATGCATTGTTACTTTTTTCTTATAATTTTGGTCTTTTCTATCGTGCAAAATTCATCCATCACTATTCTATGATATGTGCTACAGTAGAGAGGAACATTTTGTATGAATAGGGAGAAAATCAATGAAAGAGATGCAGTACAAACCACTAGGCAAGTCAGGGATACATGTTTCTGAACTTTGTTTTGGGACGATGTCCTTCGGAGGAAGAGCTGACAAGGCCACATCCAAAGAGATGTACCACCAGTGTCGTGACAGGGGTATCAACTTCTTTGACTGTGCCAATGTCTACCAGAAAGGGATTGCCGAGGAGTTCCTCAGAGAAATCATACAAGCAGAACGGCACAATGTACTCATGACAACCAAACGGGGGTC
>CAXYZP010000450.1:0-1516 GCA_964293175.1 uncultured Sphaerochaeta sp. | reverse complement strand
GTCGATATAAGTTGCTTCTTTTGCAACAGAGGCAAGATTGACCGATAGCAATGTTTTGCCAGTGCCGCCCTTGCCGCTAAGAATGGCTATGGTCGGTTCAAGCATGGTGGTACCCCGCATGGACCTCCTTCAGAGGCTCAAGCTTGTTTTGCTTGTGTGCGGCGATATTGTCGGCAACACTCAGGTTCAAAGCTTTGAAAAGCTCGACATTGGCGGGTTGCAGCACTTTTGCAGCATTCTCACCACAGCGGATGGTGATCAGGATATTTGCTTTGTTGTCGACAAGAAGCTGGGCTGCCTTGATACCGGCGCCTCCTGGGCTGTCTGCAGCACTGTTCACGATAAATGTGCTCTGCTCGGTCTCTGTGTTGTAGAGACAGTAAAAGGGTGAGCGTCCGAAAGAGACGCATACGGCAGAATCAAGGCTTTCTTTATCAGATGGGATTGCTATGATCATAAAATTTTCTCCTCTAGGGTGGTCAATGGTGATAATAGTATATGAAATACTGTTAGTTTCTATTTTGTCCTCGGCGGTGTCTGCACCCCCGTTCATTAAAACAACTGGGATCATCGTGGTCACACAGGAGGTATTCCCCCCCTTCGATGAGCAGGACCTTGCCATTTACCAAGCAGTCGGCAATCTTTTTTCTTGCTATTTCGTATATTCCCTGGACGGTGGTTCTTGCTACGTTCATCTGCTTGGCGCACATCTCCTGGTTAAAACCCTCCATGTCTATGAGCCTTATCGCTTCATATTCATCGACGGTCATGGTGATGGCTTCCCGCTGACCGGCCCCTACTCCCAGGGGGCCAAACCTGTTGTGTTCAGGCAAGCAGCAGACATTTCTCCATTTTCGTGGTCTTGGCACAGTTGCTCCTTAAGGAAGGTCCCTTTGGACCTGTTATAAACGTATGGATGATACTCTGTCATAGTAAAAGGATTATCGACATATGTCAATAACCTCGAAAAGGATTTTTATATATTTGCAGGTGAAGGGCACCTTCTGTCTGGTGTCAAGCTCATTGCCATATCACTTTGAGCCCTTGTATGATTGAAAGATCTGAAGATTCATGTACGCTTCATGTGGCGTTTTCTTGGGTAATTCGCACGCTTTATAAAATGAAAAACTCATTGATTTGGCCCTGTAACAAATAGATGTTGTGCTGAAACCAGAGGCTATTCCCTACTCGAGTTGAAGATTCATTAGGTGAAATACCCTCTAAATATGTTACTTGGTATTGATTTCCCAATAGCCATATCGTTTTCCATCTTTGCGCACTAGGATACTCTTTTCTACCATGCCCATCATGGTTCGCTTGATGGTTGCGAGAGGAATTGCAAGCTGTTTGGAAAGCTCTTGCTGTGTGAGACGAGGATTCTGTTTCAAAATCGCAAGTACTCTAAGTTCCAAAGGCTCATCCAAAGTCTCATCATGAGCCTTTGGAACTTTGGAAGATCCTACAATTGCTGTATTAGGTTCATTCAACGGCACAATAATGCTGATGATCTCCCCAA
>CAXYZP010000449.1:0-1523 GCA_964293175.1 uncultured Sphaerochaeta sp. | reverse complement strand
GGCCACAGTCAGGAGTGATCGAGCATGAGAATATTATCACTGCAATTATCAATAAGGATGGTGCTCTCGCATCATTGTTGATGCTGAGGCACATCGAAAGAAGTGAAGCAGATGTGCTTGCGTATAGGGAAATCGATACCAAGCTATAGCAGCTGAGCACTTTCTACCACAATCAGCCATATCTTCCCCTCAAATTAGATGGAAGGGCATATTTTTAGTGCTGTGGAACCAGGGAAGTGCAAGGTCTCTGTATCAGAATAACAAAATAAAAAAGTTCATCTTCATCAAAGAAGACAAGCCTTTTTGCTCAGAGATTATAATACGTCCTGTACCACTGTACAAACCGCTCCAATCCTACAGATAGGGGAGTCGATGGCTTGAAGTCAAAGTCTTCCATAAGGGGAGTAACATCAGCATACGTCTGATACACGTCTCCCGGTTGCATGGGCAGGAACTCTATGTGTGCTTTCCTTCCTAGGGCATTCTCTAGGGTTTCAATGAAATACATGAGTTTCTCAGGACTGTTGTTGCCTATGTTATAGAGCTTGTACTTGTCGCCATGCTCATTGGCAAGAGGAGGATTGCAGAGAATCCTTTGGAGGGCTTCAATGATATCGTCGATATAGGTAAAGTCACGGTACATATCCCCTTGGTTGAATACCTTGATGCTCTTTCCTGCAAGAATCTTCTCGGTGAAGGAGAAGTAAGCCATGTCTGGTCTGCCATAGGGACCATATACGGTGAAGAACCTCAGCCCGGTTGAGGGTATGCCATAGAGGTGTGAATAGGAGTGGGCCAGTAGTTCGTTTGATTTCTTAGTTGCTGCATAGAGGCTGACAGGGCTGTCGGTCTTGTCTTCTGTAGAGAAGGGTATTTTGCTGTTCATACCATAGACTGAGCTTGATGAGGCATATACCAGATGTTTGACTGGGAAATGCCTGCACGCCTCCAGTATGTTGAAAAAGCCAATGAGGTTTGACTGCAGGTAGGCCTGGGGATTGTCTATACTGTAGCGCACCCCTGCCTGGGCAGCCAAATTAACCACTATATGGGGTTTGTATTGTTCAAATGTTCTGTCGAGTTTTTCCTTGTCAGAGAGATCCCCTTCGATGAAGGTAAAAAGAGAACGATGGGTGCCGAGTATCTCCAGCCTTGCCGCCTTGAGAGTCGGATCGTAATAGTCGTTCAGATTGTCATATCCTATGACGGTGCATCCGTTTTCAAGCAGAAGCTTAGCAAGGTGAAAACCGATGAAGCCTGCGCTTCCGGTAACAAGATATGTATAGGTGGCCTTGAGCTTCTGATAATCCTTTCGCATTGCATCCCTCTTAATGGCTTTGATTCTACACCATAAGGGAGTGTTTGAGTAGTCTGGGCATAAAAAATGGACCCCATTGCTGGAGTCCACTTTTTTGCTCTGGACGCTTAGAGAGCGCCAAATACAATCTTGAGAACAAACAGGGCAAATACGACCCACGTCATGATGGAGATTTCTTTTGACTTCTTGCTGAAGAGCTTCAAGA
>CAXYZP010000448.1:0-1524 GCA_964293175.1 uncultured Sphaerochaeta sp. | reverse complement strand
ATGGGGTAGGAATAAAACTAATATCATTGTGAATTGAATTATTATCTATGAAGGAGACGAAGGGCTGCTTCTTCTAAAGAGGCAGCCCTTGGCTGTTGTTGGGGAGATGTTGCCTGATTTTGCTAGTAGGAGAAATCTGGGATATACACTTGTTCAGCGAAAACAGTATCCATCTCTTTTTGAGAAATGCTTGGATATTTCACATGCTGCAAACGAAAGTGAGTGTGTACTGCTGTCCTTGATGATTCTTATATTATCCAGTCTATTAGCGACTTCGTTTCACCTGAAGTAGAACAGATAGAGACAATAATTGGATATGTTAGCACAAAAGGAAGAAAAACTAGCGACTTTCCCTATATTTACGGTTTTATACCCCCTGCGATGGGCACATACTTAAATAAGAATAAGAAATTATATTCCTTAGGAGGAATTCATGAAGAAAGTTCTATTGTCCGTATTGTTGGTAGCTTTGCTACTTACCCCCATGTTCGCACAGGGCGAGAAAGAGGGAGCAACCGCTGCTCCTAAGACTGTCGTCCTTCGTTTGGCTGATAACCAGCCCCTCGGTTACCCTACTGTTGTAGGTGACGAAGAGTTTGCACGCCTTGTAGGTGTATATTCCGAAGGCCGCATCAAGGTCGAGGTGTATCCTCAAGGTCAGCTTGCTGACGAGAAGAGCGCCATCGAGCAGGTTCAGTTCGGCGGTATCGACTTCACCCGTGTCTCCATTTCCCCCCTCTCAAGCTTCCAGCCTTTGCTGAATGCCTTGCAGATGCCGTATCTCTACAGAGACTCCGACCACATGTGGAGCGTCCTCAACGGTGAGATCGGCCAATACTTCCTCGACTCCATGAGCGAGAAGGGATTTGTGGGTCTTGTGTACTACGACAGTGGTGCTCGTTCCTTCTACAACACCAAGAAGCCTGTCTACACCGTAGCAGACCTCAAGGGTATGAAGATCCGTGTCCAGGAATCAGCACTCATGATGGGTCTTGTCCAGGCACTCGGTGCTGTTCCTACCCCCATGGCATATGGTGATGTGTACAGTGCCCTTCAGACCGGCGTCATCGACGGTGCTGAGAACAACTGGCCTTCCTATGACTCCTCCTCACACTATGAGGTAGCCAAGTTCTTCTCCATCGACGAGCACACCCGTGTTCCTGAGATGATCATCGCTTCGAAGATCACCATGGACAAGCTGAGCTCTGCTGACCAGGCCCTCATCAAGAAGGCCGCCAAGGAGAGCCAGGCTATGCAGGTTCAGGCATGGGCCGATTACGAGGAGAAGTCCGAGGCTAAGGTTCGCGCTGCCGGTTCTAAGATCAACAAGATCAACGACCAGGCTGAGTTTGCCGCTGCCATGGCTCCCCTCTATGAGAGTCAGCTCAATGCTGCCCAGAGAGAATGGGTCGCCAAGATCAAAGCTGTAAAATAAGCAGTTCATTTGCTGTGTGGGGTGGGGTTTTTCGAAACTCCACGCCTTTTCGGCTAACTATCCAACTAGGAGGTTCCCATGGAGCAATT
>CAXYZP010000447.1:0-1526 GCA_964293175.1 uncultured Sphaerochaeta sp. | reverse complement strand
GATACGGTCAGCAGATACCTGGGAATAGAGCTTACCCACCATGAAGCCCTCAGTGACTCCCTCGCCTGTGCCAAGATATATCTGGCTGCAAATGGTCTTGAGCCGCACCGAAACTAAAGAACATTCACCAATTCATTGTACTTTCTTGCAGCAAAGTTCACTGCATCCGACATCTGAGTCTGGATTTTCCCATACCACATCAATATAGGCGGATTGAGAGCTTCAAGTAAAAATTAAAAATCCGTATTTGCACAGTGTTGATAAATCCCCATTGAAACAGGGGAAAGCAAAGACATATACTGTGGCTGTAATTTGTGAAGACAGTTGGCTGGATAGTTGCGATGTGGTAGTCCCTATCTGGCCTCTGTCTTCTTGCAAAGGACTACCACATGAAAAGAATCAGATCGAAATCCAGGAGGAAGACCCCCTGGTCCGATATGCCTGAAGCCACAGCGCTCCAAGCATTCATCGATGAGAGCAATCAGGGCAATTATCACAGGAAACATCCGGTCATCTCTGATACCGGCGAGGTTGAGCTGCTCAACTCGCTGAATGTACAGGAATGCAGGCACTGCAGAAGCCCTGCCATCCAGAGATTTGGCTTTACCTCCAACGGGGTCCGCAGGTTCAGGTGCAAGGATTGCGGACGGACCTTCAATGCCTTGACCAACACAATCTTCGATTCCCACAAGCTACCTCTTACCGAATGGCTAGATTTCTTGCTCTCCATATTCGGGTACGGCAGCTTCAGCCTGACATCGAAGAGCAACCGTAATGCTTATACAACTACAAGATACTGGATGGAAAAGGTCTTCCTGGTATTGAGGGAGTACCAAGGTACCCTGGTACTGTCAGGTGAGGTTGAGCTTGATGAGACCTTCTATAAGGTTCGAAATTCCGACATTCAGAGAAGAGCCGATGGCAAAGAGTACCGGGGATTGTCCCGAAACCAGATTTGTATCGGTATTGCCTGCGACCAAAGCAGCGTCATCTGCTTTGTGGAAGGAGAGGGAAAACCAACCAAGCAGGGAACACTGGACATATTTGCATCTCACATCAAGCCGGAATCTACCATGAGGCATGACATGGAACAAGCCCACGGGCCGCTGGTAGAAGCTCTCAGGCTCAGGAGCATCGTGTATGATTCGCGACAGATCAAGCAGTTGCCTGATTCCGAGAATCCGCTGAACAGGATCAATCAATACTGCAGGATGCTGAAACTCTTCCTTGCCTCCCACTCAGGATTCATCAGGGATGACCTACAGGACTATCTGAACCTATTCTGCTTTGTCATGAACCACCCCAAGGACAAGCACGAGAAGGTAGAAAAGTTCATGAACATGGCAGTGGACTGCCGTATTTTGCATAGATACAGGGGGTAAAACCGCAATTCATGCAGTATATCGCGGATTCCTATCAACACTGTGCAAGTAACGTTTTTTATTTTTTAGGATATATAAAAAAATAACATTGAGCAGTATCCCTTTTCTAGCAAAAGAGTTTACCTAATTTAACTGTCTTGAAGT
>CAXYZP010000446.1:0-1536 GCA_964293175.1 uncultured Sphaerochaeta sp. | reverse complement strand
ACCAAAGAGCTAGAGACTGAGGCTGCCAAGCATGATGAGCTCAAGCTCATCTTTGCTGATGCTGCTGATGATGTGGAGAAGCAGAAAGCAGATATCAAGAGGCTGCTGGCCTATGATGTCGATCTTCTGGTAGTCTCCCCTTGCAATGCGGTCGCCCTCACCCAGACAGTCAGGGATGCCTATCGGAGTGTTCCCATCATAGTCTTGGATCGTGTGGTCGATGGGTATGACTACTCGCTGTTCATCGGCCCTGAGAACCGTCTGATAGGAAGGCAGGCTGGGAAGGCGGTGTTGGCCCTTGCTAAGAATGGTCCGGTTCAGGTATTGGAAGTATCGGCGAGCAGCACCTCCTTGGTAAGCCAGGATCGCCATGCGGGATTTCTAGAAGAGATTGAGCAAGCCCATCATGTCTCTCTTCGGAGCATACATGTCGAGGATGGGAAACGTGATAGTGCTGAGGATATGCTCAGGGCAATGGAAGATGAGCTCCAAGATATTGATATCATTTTTGCCCATACCGATTATCTGGCTCTTGGCTCTTTCAAGGCAGTAGCTTCCCTTGGGTACGAGCATATCAAGATTGTTTCCATAGATGGCTTTCAGATCACCGATGGGGGTTTGGACCTGCTGGCTCGTGGTGCCATAGAGGCAACCATTACCTGCCCAACAGGTGGTAAAGAGGCGATACAGTATGCTCTTGATATCCTGCACAAGAAACAGGGTGTACCCAAACAGGTAATCTTGCGTAACCATGCAGTGACGAGGGAGAACCTGCCGCAATACAGGGATTTGCTCGCCCAGAATCTTGTTCCAGTGCTGAAAAAGATTCGGGTGTCTCATGCCCAGTTAGCAGATGTAGGCGGCTGGCGTTCGGCACACAAGGACTCCATTGCCCAAGCTGCCAAGGACTTCGGCATTGAGCTGGAGAGTGTCGATGCGTCTTCCCTATCGGAGCAGATAGAGGTGGTTCGGTCGTTCATCGATAAGGAAGTCGATATTATAGTGCTGTCACCCATCGTTGAGAGTGGTTGGGAAGAGGTGCTTCAGGAGTGTAGGGACGCAGGTATTCCTGTGTTTCTCTCCGATAGGAAGGTGCTGGTATCAGATGACAACCTCTATTACTCCTTTATCGGGGGAGACTTCGCCGAAGAAGGGCGTCGTGCGATGAGATGGGTGGTGTCAGCGGTCCAGCCAACGCTGAAACCTGTAAGGATATTAGAGATACAAGGTACCGCTGGTGCAAGCCCTACAAAAGAGAGAAGCCAAGGGTTTCTGGAGGTTTTGTCCCTGATGAAAGCCTATGATGTGGTTGCCTCCCCCTATGGTGATTACAATTTTGATGGGGGGTATCGCTCCGTCAAGGACTATATGGAGGGCAGGCAAAGCTGGGACATTGATGTTATCTATTCCCATAACGACGATATGGCCCTCGGGGCGGTGAAGGCTTTGAAGGAAATGGGATTAAAGCCAGGAATTGATGTCCTCATTGTTTCCATCGATGGCATTGGACCTGCTCTGAAGGCTTTGAAAAAGGGG
>CAXYZP010000445.1:0-1537 GCA_964293175.1 uncultured Sphaerochaeta sp. | reverse complement strand
TTTTCTTGAAGGAATCCTTCCAGTCTTTCTCGTGTTTGGCGAACTCCTGTTCTCGGTATTCTCGTTCTTTGTTTTGTGGGTCTTTTTCCATTAGTATATTTTTCCTTAAGCAGTGGATACGTTTCGTCACTACACATGAATATACTTCCGCAATTGTCAATCGGCAACAAGCCTTGTATAGTTAGGGTATGGAACAGGACAGAGTCGTAGTGATAACAGGTGCTGCCAGAAGGGTGGGGAGATCTCTAGCCATCCATCTGGCCAAAGAAGGATATAAGGTAGTATTGCACTGCAATACCTCTCTTAGAGAAGCCCGTGCCCTGCAACAGGAGTTGCACGAAATGGGCTATGAAAGCCGTGTAGTACAGGGCGATCTCACTGACCTTGATGGCTTAGAGATGCTTTTTGCGCGCTTTGTTGAGAGCTTTGGTCACCTTGATGCCCTTATCAACAGTGCATCAGTGTTCCACACTACATCCTTGGAAGAGACAACCGTCGTAAGGTGGAAAACTGACATGGCCCTGCATGCAGGTGCTCCCTTATTTCTCTCCAGGATGCTGTATCAGCATATAAGAAAGAGAGAGACAACCGGCTCTGTGGTGAACATAACCGATACACAACTCACATCCCCTCCTGCAAACAGGCCTTCCTACTATCTTTCCAAAGGTAGCTTGGCCCAGGAGACGAGCATCCTTGCGAAAACATTGGCACCATACGTTCGGGTTAATGCCGTAGCTCCGGGGCTGGTCTTGAGCAATGGTGAGGATGCGTATTTTACCCGGATGGAGAAAATTCTACCCCTCCAAAGATGTGGATCACCTTCTGATATCTGTGAAGCGGTCTCCTATCTGCTCTCTGCACTGTTTGTTACAGGGGTGACCATCCCTGTCGATGGTGGGCACCATCTGCTATAATTAGATGCCTTCTAATATGGAGAGATTGTAGACATTTTTGTGATTTAGCAGTTTTCTTCTCTTTTTATTCCCTCGATAGTGGTCGTTGCCCCAGAATAGTATGATATTAAAGGCTAGCATGGAGGAACCATCAGTAATGCGAATTAAATATACGGCACTTGTTGCCACCCTGGTCTTACTTGTCCTTATCCCTTTCTCCCTGGCGAGCGCTTCCTTGGATGAGATCATCAAGACAGCCTATGCCTCAAGTGAGGAGATGAAGCGCTACGAACTTGATAAGAAAAACACAGCCCTCAGTGTTTCCATTGGAGAAGCAAAAGAGGAGTTGGGCATCAGTGTCTCAAGCGGGAACGTAAGTGCCACATTTGACCCAGCTTCAGGAGAGTATGATTTTGGGACTAGCGGAACAACGGCAACCTTTACGCTGCCCAATGATGGCAAGACAGCCATTACTGCAGGCACCGGGCCTGTTTCCTATACTACAAATACAAACAATTATGCACTCAATCCAACAGTCTCTGCCTCCCACTCCTTTCTTTATGGTGAGGACAGCGATAACCGCTCGACCCTTCTGAACAAGCAGAGTGCCTTGCTGGGGACCTACACCTACCAGAGCAATCTTA
>CAXYZP010000444.1:0-1545 GCA_964293175.1 uncultured Sphaerochaeta sp. | reverse complement strand
CGACCCCTCGTCGCTTGTGCACTTCCGCAAGCGGATATCCCAGGAGATGCTAGGTGAAATCAACGAGAAGATTGTCAGGCGGATGATGGAGTTCGAAGCAAGGAAAGCTGGGGATGATGATGCCCAAGAAGATGCAGGTGACGCTTCGCCCAGCTCCAGTGAGGATGATGAGCCTGCAGCCCCTGGAGAGGCAGATGCACACAAGGGCAAGCTTCTCGTTGATGCAACCTGTGTACCCGCAGACATACGCTACCCAACCGACCTGAGCCTGCTCAACGAGGCACGGGAAAAGCTGGAGGATATCATCGATGCACTCCACGCTTCGATGAAAGGGCATGTCAAGAAACCCAGAACCTACCGGGTACGGGCAAGGAAGGATTTCTTGCGTGTATCAAGAAACCGGAAACCCCGAAAAAATGCCATACGCAAAGGGATCAGGCAGCAGTTGCAGTATATCAGGCGTGATATCCTCCATATTGAAGGCCTTGCAGAAAAGGCAGGGCTCACAGTCCTTGGCAAGGGACAGTATCGCAACCTGCTGGTAGTACACGAGGTGTATCGCCAGCAACAGGAGATGTTCTCCCAGCGCAAGCACAAGATTGAGAACAGGATTGTCAGCATCTCCCAGCCCCATGTCCGTCCCATCATCAGGGGGAAGGTGACGGCCCCTGTGGAGTTTGGTGCAAAGATATCAGTGTCGAAGGCAGATGGCTATACTTTTCTGGAAACCCTGGAATGGGAACCATATAATGAAGGTGGCAAGCTCAAAGAGCACATTGGAGAATACAAGAGAAGATTCGGCTATTATCCGGTCTCGGTCCATGCTGACAAGATCTACCGGACCAGAGAGAATCTCAGCTACTGCAAGAAGCTTGGCATCCGCCTTGGAGGCCCTCCGCTTGGAAGGCCTCCCAAGGACAAGGAAGCGTATAGGGCACTGCTCAGGGAATCACGACAGGATGAGATTGACAGGATTCCGATTGAAGGGGTCTTTGGGGTTGCGAAGCGTACATATACACTCGATAGGGTAAGGGCCAAGCTGGACAGTACCAGTGGAAGCACCATTGCCATGGTTATCCTGGCAATGAACCTGAAAAAGATCGTAAAGGATCTTTTTGTCTCTTTTTTGTGGCTGTTTGGCTACAGGAATATTCGCTTGGTTTTGGTGTAGAAACAGGCTGAAATACCTTCAACCTGAAAACAGGGGTTGTTCAGAAGCCTCTAATTAAAACCCACGCCAACCTATAGGTCGAGAGTGTTCCTACTCTAGTAAAAACAGAAAATACAGAACAGCAAGACAGTCTCGAAACTGCCTTAAAAGCATGTTTTGCTGCAGAATACCCTAAAGATTTCCATCACTGCCCAGAGGGGCATGAAATTCATTGTATTGGAAGCTTTAGAAACACTCATTGTTTGCGCAAATTTGAGCAAATTACAGTTGCTTGTCTGAATAAGCTCCCTTATACTACAGACAAGGGGGAAGCATGGCACGTAAGAAGAAAGTCCGTCTGCAGGACATTGCTGAAAAAACTGGCTTCTCCATCT
>CAXYZP010000443.1:0-1551 GCA_964293175.1 uncultured Sphaerochaeta sp. | reverse complement strand
CAGGTAAAAGCTGTTGCAGATTTTCCACCTCTGTATCTACATCACTATGCAAAGGTAAACGAATATCTATTTCCGTCACCGATCCTTCCATGCCCAACAGAGCGTCTGCACTCTTCTTGTTCATCATCAAGAGTGTCCTGTTGACATTAGGATTGGGGCAGTTGACGATTCCTACTATCTGCAAATCCGTTGCACCAAAGAATCCTCCGTTGCCGCGGGTTACCAAGGTCACCCAGTAGCCGACCTCTGCCCCGATATCCTGTGCAAACCACGATCCCATGAGGACCCCTTCTGTATCATCTCTTGTGAACAACCTTCCATCGATGAGGGTATCCTCAAAATGGAATACGTCATTGTCTGTCTCTGGATCGATTGCTGTCACCAGGACACTCATATTCCCATCCTCTCCAAAGTCATCGCTGTAGAGGATCATGTCAGATGCGAACATGGTGCGCTCTGTTGCCGTATACCCTTCCTTTCTAAGAAGTTCAAGAACCTCTTGGGGCTTCTCTATCCCCTGTTCCAGAGGATAGAGAAGACGATCTGGCCAGTACTCTTTTGAGTGGATTCTGATCGAGGATGTCTCGTACCAAAGCAGGTTACGAACAGATTCCTCTTCTATTCCCAATAGGAGTGAGTCCACAATAAGGTACATCGAAAGGCCGAGGGCAATGGCAATGGCCGTGATGAAGGTTCGCCTTTTGTATCGAAAGAGATTCTTCATTGCGAGGAAGAAGGCAAATTTCAAAGGTATACTCCTAGTTAGGTTAGAAAACCCAGCTGCTGCCAATAAAGGCAGATAAGGAAGGTTTTGGTTTATTTGGATCCAATTGGTCTACCGAACTCCAAGCAAACAGATCCCCATCATCACCAGTTGCTACAGAGAGGCTCCCTATAAGGTTGAAGGCATCAAAGATGTTCCAACTCACGCCAAGGGTGCTCATAGCAGAAAGGTCTAAGGGAGAGAAGATCGAGCGCAAGCTGAAAGATAGGGAAGGAGAGTAGGCGAGCACTAGTTCAGGATAGAGCAATATTGCTGCTGTCTTATCATTCACCGATCCTATTTCCCATTTGCCAAATGGCCTAGTAAGGAATTCCAGTCGCAAGGTGATAGACCTATCCAAGGGTAGGGTTACCAGGTGGAAAATCCCTGCACTTATCATCCAGGATTCACTACTTTTTTTTGCGATATCTCCTGCTACTGGGATAGCCATTGAGGAGGAAAGATACCAGTCAAAGCCAAGGTTGCCCTGTAGGCTTAAATAGGGTTTGTGTTCTCTGATTGCTGTTGTTTTTGGCATTTTTGTCGCATACCCCATTTCAACCTTGATATCCTTAACGGTAGTATAATACCGTGCTCCAAAGAGCATATCGATAGGGACATCTGTCTCAGAGGGCATCACCACAGCCTCAGCAAAGGAGAAGAACCCCAAGGGGTAGTTGACCGAAGCCAGCCAATTAGTCGTGCTCCGTAGCTCTGCCTGAGGTAGGGAGACCGAAGTATCATTGCTACCGTACAGTACATCGCCTGCATTGAAGAGCATGCCATCC
>CAXYZP010000442.1:0-1553 GCA_964293175.1 uncultured Sphaerochaeta sp. | reverse complement strand
AGATTAGTCATCCCAACCAGCAAGAGGTGCAATACCAGCTTTGCCTTGACGAAAGCGCTTACTTTGAGGGGAAGCGCCTTATCGAGGGCAAACTGGAGACCTTGGCGGCTGACACTGGTGCTGCTGAGCATGGAGATACTGGATATGAGCAACACTCCAAGGACAAGACCATACGGAAGGTAGGGTGAAGTGGCAATAATAAAAGCCATCCCCTCAAGTTCGCCCAACACCCCGGTAAGGGCATAGACTCCAAGCAGGATCAGGGGTATCAGCAACTCCCCTACCAATTCAATCATAAAGACAGACTGACTTTTGATAACCTCTAGCTCACGCAGAACGAGTGTTCTGGTTATGCTCAAAGACCGGAATGAATCGTGTTTTCCTTGCTTGCTTTTTTTTCGTATCACGCTTTGTGACGAAACGACCAAGGACAGGGAGCGTCCATATCCCCTTCCGACAACCAGACAGACCCCAAAAGAGAACACAAGCAGCACTGAGGCCTGCAGGGCAAAGGCAGTCCATGCCCACAGCATCCTCGCCTGCATCACTGACAGGGGAAACAGCTTTATGAGAGTGGAGAAAGTGGTTCCCATACTCTCCATCATCACCTGGAAGTCGACTTGAAAAATTGAATCCTCACCTATATTCCTACTGAAAGCAGAGATCATGACAAGCGAGAAACCCAAAACAAATACAAAGGAAAACAGCTGTTCGAACATTCTGAAGCGTCTTCCCTTGGAAAGACGTATCAGAGCAGTTGCCACAAGCAAGGCAAGAGAGAGAGGCAACAGAGGACCAAGAAACATCAAGGCCAGGCTTCCTGTCACAAACAAGATGGTTACCCCTTCCAAAAAGGCCGCAACCACTATGCCGGGAAGCACTATTGCCTGATAGATAGGAAAGTAGAGAATGTATGCTATAAGGAGACGGCTTAGCAAAAGTTCCACTTCACTAATCGGTAGCGTAGATACCAGCGTGATATCCTTGCCACGATAGATGATGGAAGAAAGCCCGATAGACCCAACAAAGAAAAGAAAGAAAAATCCTGCTAAGGAGGCTAAGAACATCCCCAAGTAGGGAATATCCAAGAGCACTCCCAAGGTCTGATAGGTGTAGTAATTGAAGCCGATCATCATGATCAACATACCCATGCTGAAGACCAAGAGAGCGGCTAGCACTATTTGAAGAACTTTCCCTCGCTTTGAGCCATTGGTGACGGAAAGACGAGAAAAATAGGTTTTTAGGGGTTTTACCCCATCCAGGAATGCCTTTACAAGCAACAGGACTACCTTGATACGCATTAGAGGGGAGCCCCTTCGGTCAGATCAAGGAAGAGCTGTTCCAAGTTCCCTTTTCCCCGTTTCTCTGAAAGGTCCTTGACTGTCCCCTCGAAAAGCAGGCTTCCCTTGCCGATGATGCCGATACGATCACAGACATCCTGAGCTACCTCCATACCATGGGTGGAGAAAAATACGGTATTACCCGCATCTGCATACTCACGCATAGTCTTTTTAAGCAGGAAGGAAGCCTTGGGATCGAGGCCGACCATAGGC
>CAXYZP010000441.1:0-1562 GCA_964293175.1 uncultured Sphaerochaeta sp. | reverse complement strand
TCAGGCGCTCCAGGTCTGCCTCCTGAGGTGAAATATCGAAGATCACATCCTTGACCTCTTCAAATCCCCTGATGATCTCATCCCGACCGGTGATGAGCTTGTTCAGCGCCCTGATGAACAGGTCCTTGAGCTCATCCTCGCTGAAGTGAGGGGAAGTGCATGTTTTACCTTTACTCGCATACTTGTCGTTGCACTGCCAGATCACCTTGCGGTACCTGTCGTTGGAATGCCAGACCTTGGAACCGAAGATACCCCCACAGATTCCACAGCGGATACGCCCTGAGAAGATTCCTGCCCCATGTGCCATCTCCACGTGTTTCTTCCGGTCCTTGATCTCCTGCTGCACCAGGTCAAAGGCATCCCGTGAGATGATTGCCTCATGGTTGTCCTGTACGTAGTACTGGGGAACCTCCCCTGTGTTTACAACCGGTATCTTGGTGAGGAAGTCCGCAATGTAGTACTTCTGAAGCAAGGCGTCACCCTTGTACTTCTCATTACAGAGGACCCGTGCGACGGTTGTGGAGTGCCATACTGCCTTGCCAGTCACTGTCATATATCCTTCATCTGTCAGGCGCTTGGCTATGGCATTGGGAGAGAGGCCTTGGAGGAACAGCGCATATATGTATCGCACAAGCTTTGCCTGTTCAACATTAACCATCAGGTTGCCATCAGGGCCCCTGTCGTAGCCAAGGAAGCGGGAGAAGGGGACTGTGACCTGCCCATCTGCAAAGCGCTTGCGCCGTCCCCATTTGACGTTCTCCGAGATGGAGCGCGATTCCTCCTGTGCCAGGGAGCTCATGATGGTGATCAGGAGCTCTCCCTTGCTGTCAAATGTCCAGATAGACTCCTTCTCAAAATAGACCTCCACCTTGCTCTCCTTGAGCTTTCTGATGGTCTGCAGGCTGTCTACGGTGTTTCGGGCAAAGCGGCTGACCGATTTGGTGACTATCAGGTCGATCTTCCCGGCAAGGGCATCGCTGATCATCTGCCTGAATCCTTCACGGCGTGTGGTGCTGGTCCCGCTGATACCCTCGTCGGTATAGATGCCGACAAACTCCCACTCCGATTTCCCCCTGATCATGGTCGTGTAGTAGTCCACCTGAGCCTCATAGGAAGTGAACTGGGCATCACTGTCCGTTGAAACCCTCGCATAGCCGGCGACACGTCTTTTGGGCGCAAACCTGCCTGTTGCCTGTCCTGTTGAAAAATCCCGGGAAGCCGGGATCACACGTACCTTTCTCACGCTTTCACCTCTTTCTTATCATCTGTTAGTTTACTTTCCATCTTCTCCCGCCGGAGAGCCCATGCATCGCTTCTTGCCGTACTTTTCCAGGGGGTATTCAGGGTGCCCCCATCCTTGAGACGGAACTCCAGGGTATCGGCGAATACCCCAATCTGCCTGACATGGCTGTCAATCCAGGCTGGATTGAACACTGCATCCTTGGAAGCACCGTCCAGTGGGGCGATTGCCAGGCAGCAGACCTGACGCAAGGCCCGAAGCGGAAGGTTTTTTGCATTACAGGCCTTTACCCCATTGTTTCGTTTGTTGGAGCACCTGTATT
>CAXYZP010000440.1:0-1565 GCA_964293175.1 uncultured Sphaerochaeta sp. | reverse complement strand
GGTCTCTTTGATAAGGAGAAGGGTCGCTACAACGGCTTTGTCTATCTGAAGAGTAACGAGGAGAATGGCTTCATCCCCTCACCCCCTGAAGAGAAGGTCGACCTCATCTACCTCTGCAGTCCTAACAACCCCACAGGTGCCGTTGCCTCTAAAGAACAGCTCAAGGCCTTTGTCGACTATGCCATCAAGAACAAGAGCGTCATCATCTTTGACAGTGCCTACAGTGAATATATTACAGAAGAGGGATACCCCCGCTCGATTTATGAAGTGGAGGGTGCAGAGAAGTGTGCCATTGAGATCAACAGCTTCTCCAAATCCTCCGGATTCACCGGCGTACGACTAGGATGGACCATCGTTCCCAAAGCCCTGGTGTGTGAGGATGCCAAAGCGGGTGTGCTCAACGCTCTGTGGAACAGGCGTCAGTGTACCTTTTTTAATGGTGCGAGTAACATTGCTCAGGCAGGTGGCTTTGCTGCCCTCAGTGGCGATGGCTACAAAGAGAGTAGGGCCCTGGTTGATTATTATATGGAGAATGCCCGAATTATCCGCGAAGGTTTGAAAAAAGTGGGCCTTACCGTCTATGGTGGGGTCAACAGCCCCTACATCTGGGCAAAGACCCCCAACAACATGCCCAGCTGGGCTTTCTTTGACCTGTTGTTGGACAAGAGCCATGTGGTGGTCACCCCAGGGGCGGGCTTCGGTCCTGCAGGGGAGAGCTTTGTACGGGTCTCTTCATACGGACATCGTGAAAATGTAATCAAGGCTATTGCTTCAATTGAGGAGAACCTAAAGATATGAGTGAAAAAAATCTTCCCCTGAGCGCTGAGAAACTGCAAGCTCTGACTAAAAATATCCCCACCCCATTCTATCTGTATGATGAGAAGGCGATAGTGGAGAATGCACGTCGATTTTCCAGCCTGTTCTCTTGGGCTCCTGGCTTTCGCAATTACTATGCGGTAAAGGCCTGTCCCAATCCCAGTATTCTCTCCATCCTGAAGAAGGAAGGCTTTGGCAGTGACTGCTCCTCCTTGCCTGAGATTATGCTCAGTGAAGCCTGTGGCATCACCGGTGAAGACATCATGCTCACCAGCAACAATACTCCTCCAGAGGAGTTTATAGCCGCCTACAAGGCGGGAGCCATCATCAATCTCGATGACATCACCCACATAGATGCCATGATCGAAGCCCTGGGAGAGGTCCCCTCTCTTATCTGCTTCCGTTATAACCCAGGTCCTGAACGGACTGGCAATGCCATCATCGGTAACCCTGTCGAAGCCAAATACGGGCTCACGACGGATCAGATCGTTGATGCCTACAAGATTATGAAAAAGAAGGGCGTGAAACGTTTTGGCCTGCATACCATGGTTGCTTCCAACGAACTTGACGGCACCTATATCGTAGAGACGGCCAGAATGCTGTTTGAACTCTGTGTGAAGGTCCAGAAAGAAGCTGGTGTGCGCATTGAATTCATTGACATGGGCGGTGGTATCGGCATCCCCTACAAACCTGAACAGGATGCTATGGACCTTGAATCTGTGAGTGCGGGCATGCACGATCTCTACAAG
>CAXYZP010000439.1:0-1568 GCA_964293175.1 uncultured Sphaerochaeta sp. | reverse complement strand
TAGGGAGAAGCCAGAGCTTTGGAGAAGACTGCGAGTCTCTTTTGCATTCAGCTTCAGCGACAGGGCAAAGGCGATGACCGTCCTCTTGTTCGGCTGGTACGAGTCATTGCTTCGTATCTTGGAAAAGTGTTTGCGGTCGATGTTCGCCCCCTTGTAGACTTCTACCTCATCAAGGCCCTTCTCCCTGATGAGCTTCATCAAACTTTGGGAAAAGGATTCTTCAACTTCACTCACTATTCCATCAAGTGATGATGCTTGTATGCTCGATTCACAGGGAGCCATGCTGTATAGCATATCTAGGTCGGGTTCCGGTTCCTTGAGGTTCCTTCTCACATATTCGGCTAGCTTTTTCTTGAGGGGCTCTGCATCCTTGTAGAAAATCTCCTCGTACAAGACCAGATACACCATAAGATCATGGTCTTCAAGGAAGGAGAGGATTGTAGATACGGCTACCTTGTATGCCTTGTCTTTGGGGTAAGCGTAGATTCCTGCAGAGATAAGGGGAAACGCTATGGATTTGAGGCCTTTCTTGTGAGCCAACTCTAGGGCCTTCAGATAACAGGAGGTAAGCAGTGCCTCTTCATTTTTCGTGCCTCCTGCCCAGACTGGTCCCACCGTATGGATGACATACTTGCTGGTCAGCTTGAAAGCGGGGGTGATGGCCACATCCCCGGTTTCAAGGGGGGCAAGTTCATCGCACGCCTGTTGCATGGATCGGGTCCCTGCACCTTCAAAGATGGCACCGCAGACCCCACCACCCTGTTTCAGTTCTCTATTGGCGGCATTGACAATGGCATCGACCTTGATCTGGGTAATATCACCTTGGAACAGTAAAAATGGCATGGCATTTCTCCTCTTTCCGTATTCTACCACAGAAAAATACAGCAGAGGCCTTTGGAATGGATAATCAAGGGCTGGATTATCCTCTGTATTCTGGGTATGGTTGCTACAGAAAGAGGGTATCCCATTATGTCTAAGTTTTTGCTCAGGTTGCTCCGATTGTTTTTCGGATTGTTTTTGTATGCGGTAGGAATCGTACTCACTATGAAAGCCAACATAGGCTATGCATCATGGGAGGTGTTTCATGCAGGACTTTCCTCGGTCTTTGGCCTAAAGATTGGAACGATATCCATCTTGGTAGGATTGGCCCTGTGTCTTATCGCCATCTTGGCAGGAGAAAAACTAGGCTTGGGCACTTTGTGCAATATGATATTTGTCGGGTTATTTATGAATATCCTCCTTGATCTGAATGTGTTTCCCGTACTCAATAATTTCTATCTTGGCGTATTGCAGATGGTCGCCGGTCTCTTTATCATCGCTACAGCTACCTATTATTACATATCCTCAGCTTTTGGAGCTGGCCCCAGGGACAGCATTATGGTGATACTTACACGAAAGACCAAGCTCTCTGTCGGCACGTGCCGTAGTGGCCTTGAGATTCTTGTGGTTGTTATCGGGGCCCTGCTTGGAGGTTCTTTTGGTGTAGGCACTGTCTTAGCTGCTGTCATTATAGGCTTCTGTGTGCAGCTGACCTTTAAGCTGTTCCGCTTCGACCCCACAACCGTTGT
>CAXYZP010000438.1:0-1571 GCA_964293175.1 uncultured Sphaerochaeta sp. | reverse complement strand
ATAGTTTTCTTGGTGCAAGCCCTTGGGATAGGCTATGCGGTTCTGTACTATAATTAAGGGTTTCTCAGGTTCATCCTCTTCCATGTTCTGTGCAAGGTCCATGACAGAGCGTGAATTCTTAAGCCCCTGATACTCCATGAATATCTCAGCTTCACTGATATGCTCCTGCATGGTAGCCAAATCCTTAAGACGTGGCAAAAGTCTCCGAAATCGGGTTCCTGAAATTTCATCAAGACAAGAACATGAAAGTTTAATACCTTTTGCAAATAGCTCACAACCGAGCAAGGCTTCCATATAAGGCAGGTTACGGTCATTGATACCGCATACACGTTCTGCCTGCTCTTCATTATCAAAATCGATACTGCTTTCCATCTCCACCCTTATGACGAGGGACTCGGAATCCATCCCGTGGATGACTCGGTCCATTTTTCATCAACTTTGAGTTCGGGGATAGTCTTCCATTGGAGGAATACTGAGACAACCGGAACCCATTTATACTGATTATCTGATAGTACAACACTTCCCGTATATTTACAATTCAAAGACCAATCCTCCATATAGTGTACCAATTCTATGGCTATGGAGTTCATATTGAACTGTGTGGTATACCTGCCATCTCCAAAAAGATCGAAGGATTTCAGAAGATCTTCCCACATCATAGGGAAGGAGAAACCTGAGCTGTCATAGTAACGGTAGAAGCCCCGGTTGGAGCTGGTTAACGAGAAGGAGAAGTCCAAAAACTCCGCTATGGAGAAACCTGCCTTGGCTGTCAGGCTCAAGGAGGTTGCATAGGTATCTATAAAACTGATGTTGAGCTTAGCATCGAGGCCGAATTTAACCTGAATTCGTCTTTTCCAATAGGAGTAGGAGAGATCCTTGAGCGCCACCTGGGTGGTAAGGCTTTCCGCATATAAGGAATCGGACGGTCCTGCATAGACAAGGGTGGAGGTAATAAAGGGAAAAGAGAGGGTTGTGGTCAGGTCCTTGAAATAATTAAGTCCATACAGGTCTGATGAGGCTATAAAGGAGAAGCTTTCCTTTATGGAGTACTGCTTTGAAAACAGTTGTAACAAGCTGCTGCCCGACAAGGTCAGGGGGGCCCATCTGTCAGTTCCCATGTCTTCAAGATCATAGGTACCTGACAATGAGATGACAACAAGCGGGGACGTAAACTTAGCGGAGGAGGAGAATAGTTGGGGGCTAAGAGAGCCCTGGCGATCTACAAACTTCAGGGAGCTTGCAAGGGACCAAGGCCCGATCGCATAGCCGATAGCCGGCAAGAGTGATTGTGTCAAAGGATAGAGGGTGGCGGTGATCGAAGGGGAAAGAGTCCCTTCCCCTACCCTAAAGGATTTGGCAAGCCTCAGTTGGTGCTTGGTAACATGTTCTTTGGTAAAGGTAAAACTCGACTCTTCTCTGTCATACGGTACGGAGGTGGACTGTGAGTCTCGGAAGATATAGAGCTTCCCTTCCAGGGTATAGGTAAGACCGATAAGAGGAATGGATGCATTTGTTGCACTGGTGATTTGGAACTGACGGGTAAGGTAGGTTGTTTTGGTCCTGTCCTCACT
>CAXYZP010000437.1:0-1573 GCA_964293175.1 uncultured Sphaerochaeta sp. | reverse complement strand
ACATACCACTGGGATTTATCGCAGGGGTAGACCCTTCAACGGGTGACATCGGATTTATCAAACAACTGTTCGACATGGGTATCGCAACGGGACTCTTCCCGATCCTGATATTCATGGGCGTAGGAGCGATGACGGACTTTGGTCCTCTCATTGCAAACCCCAAGACCCTGTTGCTGGGTGCAGCAGCTCAGTTGGGCATCTTTGCAGCACTTCTTGGTGCTCTTGCCTTAAGCTTCATCCCCGGCATCAACTTCAGCCTCTTCGACGCTGCCTCAATTGGTATCATCGGAGGAGCTGACGGTCCGACGGCCATCTACGTCACCAGCAGGCTAGCGCCAAACCTCTTGGGACCTATCGCAGTAGCTGCCTATAGCTACATGGCCCTAGTTCCCATTATCCAGCCCCCCATCATGCGCCTTTTGACCACTAAGGAAGAGCGTATGATCAGAATGCAACAGTTGAGACCCGTCAGTAAGCTTGAGAAGATACTCTTCCCACTTATTGTACTCTCCACCTGTGCAATCCTGCTTCCTTCGGCTACTCCGCTCATCGGGTCTCTGATGTTCGGTAACCTAGCCAAAGAGTGTGGTGTGGTGAACAGACTCTCCGATACCATGCAGAACGCCCTGATGAACATCGTAACGATTTTCCTCGGCCTTGCTGTCGGTTCGAAGATGGAAGCTCAGCACTTCCTGAACTTGAATACCCTCGGTATCCTAGTTCTTGGAATGGTTGCCTTCTCCCTGGGAACCGCTACTGGAGTGCTCATCGCCAAACTGATGAACAAGCTTGACCCTGCACACCCTGTCAATCCGTTGATCGGTAGTGCCGGCGTCTCCGCTGTTCCAATGGCCGCACGTGTCGCCAGCAAGGTCGGTCAGGAAGATGACCCCCAGAACTTCCTACTCATGCATGCCATGGGTCCGAACGTAGCGGGAGTTATCGGAAGTGCCGTAGCAGCAGGTGTCCTACTTGCAGTTGTGCCCTTCATGGGAGCGCTGTAAACCTCAATTCTCATATGGTAATCCAAGGGTCCGCTTAGGCGGACCCTTGTTCTTTATCCTCCTTCACCTTCCTTTTCTCCCCCCTTTTTCTAATTTTCTTATTTTCTAACGTAGGTGTTTTCTTATTTATTTCCTCTTTGCAATAGGCCCTCTCTCCTATATAGTAAGGGTATGTGGACTATCATCAGTATCTTGCTAATCATTCTTTTTATCCTTTGGAACGTCACCTTCATCGGCTATAGGGACAAAGGCCTGCCCCCCTTGCAGCAAGACGAATCTTCTGTTTTCAGTGAAAAGTGCAAAAGCATCCTGCTCAAGCAAGACTCTACAAAGGCAATTCTGCTGTTGCACGGCTTTCCTTCCACACCAAATCTCTATGCCTACAGCGCACAGCGCTTCTTTGATGCAGGATGGGATGTGCATGTCCCCCTCATTCCAACCTTTGGATCCGATCCGAAGGAGTTTGAAAACACCACCTTTACCCAATGGTTCGACTATATCTGTCGTTACTATGAAACCATGAGAAAAGAGTATCCCACCGTCCATGTGCTGGGAACCAGCATGGGAGG
>CAXYZP010000436.1:0-1588 GCA_964293175.1 uncultured Sphaerochaeta sp. | reverse complement strand
TCAAACATATCAGCGGGCATTGGTACCTCTACGAGCGTACCTCCAAGTACAACCCCGAGACCGGAAAATCCACCAAGGTCTCCGGCAAGATGCTGGGAAGCATCACCGAACAGGGGCTTGTCGGAAAAAAGGTCTCCTTCTCCCGTATCCGTGAGATTGAGGTGGTCGAGCTCGGGGCTTCCCAGTACTTCTATGAGAAGGGGGCCCTGATACGCCAGAGGCTCAGGGAGTTCTTCCCTGATATCTGGAAAGAGATATTCTCGGTCGCCGTCATGAGGCTTGTCTATGACAGGACACTGAGAAGGTGCCATACCCACTATGCGACGAGCATCATGTCCTCCATATTCCCGGGCCTCCCCATATCCCCCGCCAGCCTTACAAGGCTGCTCGACCGTCTCGGCCAGGACCGTGGGAATATTAGGAAGTTCATGCTGTCCATGCCCAGGGACGAGAGCCGGTTCATGACAGTCGACGGGCACCGTCTGCTGTCCGCCTCCCGCACTCTCGAGAATGCCGAGGTCGGCTATGACTCGAAGCTCAGGTACAAGAGCCAGATAAACCTCCTGTATATCTTCTCCCTCGGTGATGGTGTGGGCCGTCCCGAGTACTATATGCAGTTTGCGGGAAACATCCCCGATGTCACCGCCTTCGAGGCCCTCCTGAGGGAGGCGGGGATCAATGAGGAAGACTGTATCTTCATTACGGACAAGGGATTCGGGAGCAAGGGAAACTTCGACCTTGTTGACGAAAACACCCTCCATTACATGACGCCCCTCAAGAGGGGCAACCTGGATGTGAGGGGGAAGGTGCCCAGTTCGCAGTCAGACTACGAGTATGGGTTCATCTACCACAAGAGGCCGATCCTTGCCAAGAGGATCGACTGCGAAGGGTATGCAGTCCACCTGTTCCTCGATTCCTCCCTTCTTACCGATGAGACTGCAAGCATGCTCACCAGGCTGGGAAAGAAGAATGCAACAATAGAATTGAAGAAGGAAAAGGAGGTTGGGCGCAGGGAAAAGAACAAGGGCCGCCTCAGTGACGAGGCTCTTGCAGAGCTGGTATCATGTAAGCTATCAGATGAGATTGCAGACAAGACGGAGATGGGCACCATCTCGATAAGGACCAACCAGCTGGATCTTACCCCTGAGCAGGTGTATTGCATCTACAAGCAGAGACAGGCAATCGAACAGTTTTTCAAGACCTTCGACTGCACCCTGGAATTCAATGCCAGCTATATGCGAAGCAACTACTCCATGGAAGCCTGGCTGTTCCTGAACCATCTGAGCATGACCATGGGCACTGAGGCCATGGATTCGATAGCCAATCTTGGCATGACGAGGGACATCTCCCTTGATGACTTCATCCAGGGGATGCGTAAGATAAAGGCTACCAAGGTCGATGGGAAATGGTACCCTGCGCAGGTCACCAAGAAGGTGAGTGCGATGTGCAAACAGCTGGAGATAAAGCTTGATTCTATAGACGATATAATCGAGTCGGAGAGACCTTCAGCACCCTAACGATGAAACGTTACAGATTGATACCTTTCATTGAAGTCTATTGCTCAGCTTCCCAAGCCTCCCATGCCTCT
>CAXYZP010000435.1:0-1590 GCA_964293175.1 uncultured Sphaerochaeta sp. | reverse complement strand
AGTACGAAAGATCCTGCACGATGTGCGGGGGGATAATTTGAACTGATGACTAAAACGGCCGAAAGGCCGTTTTGTTGTATCAGTCTGAGAATATGGAATATACAAAAGAAGCGTAGTGAGGGTATTCGTTACTTTTGCAAAAATGTAAGAAATTCCACTACCATCTCTGGATTGGGGCTCTCTTTGGGTATGATCATGAAGAGGGGGATTTCCCCTGTGTAGCGGGAAAAGCCGAGGTCCAGCTTGTAAGCACCCTCTATCCCTTCACTTGAAATGCTTGTTCGTAGGTGAGGCTGAAGCTTTTCAAATAGTGTGTGATCACTGTTGGCAAGGAGATGGGTGAAATTACGCATTGAGAGAGCCGAAAGGTAGTGATCAACCACAAATTCAGGGGCAATGAGGAAATCAAGCTCCTTTGCCGCCATGTAGGCATAGATTTTTGCCATGCTCGCCTCAATATAGTGGTCTGCCTTGCCCATCTGTACATACAGAGAGTCATCAAAGACAACAACTTCTTTTGGTCCAAGTCCAAGATAGGAACTGAATTCAGCGGTAAGGGCCTTCTCGTCAAAAAGCTGTTCTTCGTCATTTGCAATGAAGCCTTGCACGACAAAGGTTTTTGTACTGCGATAGGCGACGTCTCCGACATAGATCAAAAGAAGTACAATGGCCACCAGCAGAACGGCACCCCACCTATAATAGGTGAAGACATACTCAACCCTATTTTTACAGCTCATGCCCCGTAGCTTTTCTTTCTCAGTTTTCCAATCCATAGTCCCTATACCCCTTACAAGTTCCCTATGATACACTCATGAGGATAAAACTAGAAGCCGAGGAGTTGTAACGCATGGCTAAGATCTCTTTATTTCCTGAGTTTATGACCAGTTTACAAAAATGAGCACAAAAAACTACATCTGGGAATTCCAAATGCAGTTTTCCAATGATTTCGAATGAATATATTTGTCCCCTTAGAACTTGTTATCCATGAGGTTGAGTTTGGTCGCAGACCTGAACCTGGTCAGGCTCATGTTGGTCAGTAACGGGGGCAGCTTCAGCAATGAGGCAATGTCCAAATAGGATTGTGGAACTTCCGTGGGGGTGACGATGCTTTTG
Organism: uncultured Sphaerochaeta sp.; assembly: GCA_964293175.1. Classification (GTDB taxonomy): domain Bacteria; phylum Spirochaetota; class Spirochaetia; order Sphaerochaetales; family Sphaerochaetaceae; genus Sphaerochaeta. The sequence goes on along the minus strand of CAXYZP010000435.1, from coordinate 477 downwards.
GGGAATTGGCCCTGGACCAACGCCCTCGGTTGGGAAACAGCCTTCATTATCTCCTCTGCGGACAAGACGCCCATCCCTTTCTCCTGCATGTGGTACTGCAGATACCTGATGATGCACAAGCTGACATAGCACATGGCGAAGTGTCCCTTGATATGGTCGTCGGTCCAGACAAAGACAGGCCTTGCCTGGAGGTCGGTCTTCAGTACCCTGAAACTCTCCTCAATCTTCCACTGGCCCCGGTATATGACCATGACCTCGTCTGTGGTGAGCTCAAGGCGGTCGGTGACCACCGCATAGTAGCCGTCGAACTTGGCAGCGTTGAGGATCTTCGCCTCGTCGAGGGTGGCCCCATCGGTATCCAGGTCCATCTGCAGATACTGGTTCCCACCCCTTTTCATTGCAGCCTTCAGCTTCCCGGGGTCCTCAAGCTTTGCTATCAGCCTTTCCAGCATCCTGTTCCTGTCACCTGCATCCTTG
>CAXYZP010000434.1:0-1593 GCA_964293175.1 uncultured Sphaerochaeta sp. | reverse complement strand
TCTGATAATGGCTGATGGAGCATAGACCGGCTGTATCTGCTTGGTATCGGTGAGGACCTTCAGTCCAAGGGCTGCAAGCTGACCGTCGGTGCCATAGGCCATAGCGGCATTAACCCCTTCCTGACCCGATGCAGCTGCCTGTTCGGTAAGGGTGGTGTTTCCTCCCGCAAAGACCAAAAGCTGGTCATTGGTTAGTGTAAAGCCATAGCCTTTTTCAAAGCTGGGAAGGGCTGGATCATCAGAAACGAACTCCTCACTGGCTGCAAGCTTGAATTTTCCGCCCTTGTTGATATAAGCGGCGAGGTCTTCAAGCGTTTCCAATGATGCCGATTTGGCAAGGTCGCCCCGTATTGAGATGGCCCAGGTGTTATTGGCAGGAGAAGGTGCGAGCCATATGATATTGTTTGCGGCAAGATCAAGCTCAGATACCTTTTTATACCCCTTGTCCAGATCTTTCCACAAAGCAATATCCGACTTGTCAGGGAAGAGATAGTATCCGTTTCCTGTATATTCAGGATAGATGTCTATCTCACCTGCTAGGATTGCAGAGCGTACGATAGGGGAGGTTCCTGTCCCCGTTTTGTCCAGGACCGCAAAGCCTTCGTTTTCCAAAAGAAGGACTATCATGTTTCCAAGCAAGGCACCTTCGGTGTCTATCTTGGAACCTACGGTTATTTCTGCCTTGTCGCTTTTTTCTGAGCTTCCACCTGCAAAGAGGGGGACTGCCAAGAGAGCGAGAATAGCTATAAGGGAAAATCCCTTGAGTAATGTCTTTTTCATATGTACCTCCGTACATTAGCGTTCACTTCCAGATATTCTGGGAGTGAAGTGAGATGATGTATATACTTATGCATCCTTTCCTTCAGAAAGATTGCCGAACATGAACGGAATGAGTTCTGCGACTGTTGGGTGGGGTAGGACGGTGTTTTGGAAGTGCGTATAGCTCAGCTTGGCTTCTATAGCTAGGGCTACCATTCCAATGATCACATCCCCTCCAACACCAAAGATCGCGGCTCCGAGGATGCTGTCATCCTCTTTGCTGACCAAAATCTTGATAAAGCCTTTCGTTTCACCTTTCTCCTTGGCCCTACTGATAGCACTCATCTGCATCTTGGTGACAAGAAAAGGTATTTCTTGTTCTCTTGCCTGTTCTTCTGACAAGCCAACGCGTGCAAGAGGCGGATCCATATAGAGGCAGTAGATAGGTATCCTGTCGGAAATCTTACGTGTCTCCCCTGCAAGGGTGGAGAGGTAAACCTGTCCGTCATGCACAGAAGTATGGGTAAAGGCACCCTTGCCATTCACATCCCCCAGGGCAAAGATATGGGGAACATTGGTGCGACACTGTTCATCGACTTCGATATAGCCTCTCTTATTGGTCTGTACACCCGCCTTGTCCAGATCCAGCTTATCGCTGTTGGGAATCCTACCGGCACCTACCAGCAGGTGGCTTCCTGTAACTTTCTTTTCGTTTTTGCCTTGGGTGTAAGTAAGTTCTATCGAACCGTCTTGCATTTTCTCGACCTTGGTCGGAGAAGAGACTAGCTCAACTTCAATCCCTTCGCTCTCTAGGATGGATTTTGCCCGTTTGCT
>CAXYZP010000433.1:0-1606 GCA_964293175.1 uncultured Sphaerochaeta sp. | reverse complement strand
GGGAACCACGATTCCCCAACTTTTCTCAATGCTCCCAGGACCCTATTAGAGGCAATTAATGTACATCTGGTTGGATCAAAAACAGAGACACTAGAAGAAGAAGTACTCGTTCTCTACCATAAGGGTAAACCACAAGCCATCGTCTGTGCTGTCCCGTATCTTCGTGATAGGGATATACGCTCTGTTGAACCGGGTGAAACCCTCGAGGACAAGAATGCCAAGCTCGCAGAGGGTCTTAAGACCCACTACGAAGAGGTATGTTCCTTGGCAGTTGAGAAACAAGAGGTTCTCTCTTTAGAAGGGTATCCCTCCATCCCCATCATAGCGATGGGCCACCTCTTTGCTGCAGGGGGAAAGACCATCGATGGAGATGGAGTGCGCGACCTCTATGTGGGTTCGTTAAGCCATGTGGGTGCCGATATGTTTCCCCCATCTATCGATTACCTTGCATTGGGACATTTGCATGTACCCCAGGTGGTAGGAGGCTTCGATCATATGCGCTACAGTGGCTCCCCGATCCCCATGGGGTTCGGAGAAGCCAAGCAGGACAAACAGGTTGTCCTGGTGGAGTTCTCGGGATCAGACCCTACCGTTACCCCTCTGCTGGTTCCTTGCTTCCAACAGCTTGTGCGTATTTCAGGAACATTAGATACGATAGCCTCTCACATAGAAAAACTCAAAGCCGAAGACAGCACTGCATGGCTTGAGATCGAATACACAGGTGGAGATGGAGAAGGAAACCTCCGTGAGCAGATTGCATCCTTAGTAGAAGGTTCTTCCTTGGTGGTCACCATCATCAAAAACAAGCGCACCACTGACCGTTTGCTAAGCGCTATACACGAACACGAGACTCTGGAAGACCTCGATACCTCAGAAGTGTTCAAACGACGTTTGGACGTGGAAGAGATACCTGATGAGGAACGTATCGAATTGACTGCTTCATATACTGAGATAGTGCGTACCCTTGTCGAAGCCGACCGACAAGCAGAATAAAAGGGAAGCCGATGAAAATTCTAGAACTTAGATGTAAAAACCTTAACTCCCTCTATGGGGAGTGGCACATAGACTTTACCGAGAGTGAATATGCCTACAATGGTATCTTTGCCCTCACCGGTCCTACCGGAGCCGGCAAGTCCACCATACTCGATGCCATCTGTCTCGCCCTGTATGGCTCGACACCACGTCTTGGCAGGATTACCCAAAGCAGCAATGACATTATGAGCCGCCAGACAGGGGAGTGTTATGCAGAGGTGGTCTTTGCATCCCAGGCAGGGAAGTATCGTTGTAACTGGGCACATCATCGATCTGGTAAGAAAGCAGACGGCAAACTGCAGAGCCCAAGGCATGAGATAGCCGAAGCCACAGGCGAATGCAAAATCATAGAGAATAAACTGACCTCTGTCCTTGCAACGGTTGAAGAGAAGACTGGCATGGATTTCGAACGCTTTACCCGCTCGATCCTCCTTGCCCAAGGAGGCTTCGATACCTTTCTTAAAGCTACCGTTGAGCAGAAATCAAAAATATTGGAACAGATAACAGGAACTAAAATCTACTCAGAGATTTCCATAGGGGTTCATGAACGCCTTCGTGGTGAGAAAAACAGCCT
>CAXYZP010000432.1:0-1623 GCA_964293175.1 uncultured Sphaerochaeta sp. | reverse complement strand
GTGTTAGCGTTGCCAAGGCCGGACGAAAAACCCTTACTATCTTACTGGGGGCATGGGGGACTACCTTTTTGATGGCCTTTGAGGCCCTACTGGTCATAGCCTTGGTTATTGTTCTCTATGGTGTAGGTATCTACCCCCTAGTACTGCTTATGGTCCTTGTCCCTTTTTTCCTGTTCGGTCTGCTTGAGTTTAGGGCGATGGTGAAACGAGGTTTCTCCAACCAGACAAAACAGGCGAATATGGGTTCGATAGGGCGAGTCTATCTCGTTTTTAGTCTCTGTTTTTCTCTGGGGCTGTTACTCGCCCACCTGCTCTGATGACGTTTGGGAGTAATCCATCAATGGATTTTCCGGTTTCTTGATGGTCATCGCATACAAGGTGTTTGCCAAACCTAGGAAAGCTGAAAGGGTGAACAAGACCTCTATACCAAGTTTTTCCCAGATGAGTCCACCTAAAAGTGCGATGATTACGCTGATAAGGTGGTTTACAGAGATTCCTGTAGTTATGGTTGCTGTCATTTCCTCCGGTGTTGAGGAGAGGTCCTGGACATAGACATTCGATGCCATGCTTGCCAATGAGATGACCGAGTCAAGGACAAAGTTGATACATACTACGATGAAGGCGATGTGCATCGGAAACATGCGATGGGCAAAGCCATAGAAGAAACAGACGACCATAAGGATGAGGGTGTCCCCTACCATGATAGTCTTGTATCCGAGACGGTCAATAAGGCGTCCGATGAGAGGGGAGAGTACCATGCCAAAAGCCGCACAGATGGCAAGGAGGAACGCTATGACCGAGGTATCCGCACCGTAGAAGAGGATAAGCACATAGGGGGCAAAGGTAAGGAATATCTGCTTCCTAGCTCCATAGAACACCTCCAACATATAATACTTAGAAAACTTCTTGTTAAAGTATATTCTACTTCTCTTCACATTCTTGCCCTGGTCCTTCATGGTCAGGGCTATGAGTGTAGAGAGTACAAGCAACACTGCCGCTATGATGAATACGACCCTAAAGCCGGTTATTGCTCCTTTGGGGATTCCCATGGCACCAAAGAGCAGGAACAGACCGGTAACGGTCAAAAAGCCTATGATGTTACCCCCGTGGCTGATGCTTGAGATGATTCCCAGAGAAGCTCCCCCCTTGCCTTTGTTGGCCAGTGTTAGGGAGAGGGAGTGTTTCATCGGCATGACGATATGCTCGCCGGAGCTGAAGATGACCATGCAAAGGATTACCATGACCTTGCTGGTTCCCATCAACAGGAGCCCGATCACCCCTGCAAGCATAATGGCAGTTCCAATCTTGAATACCTTGGTTTCACTGAAACGATACATGGCAGCTAGGATAAATATGAGTAACAGGCCGGGTAGTTCTCTGAAGAACTCTACGATACCGCGTTCAAACTTGGTTATCTGCACAATTTCTGCGAGATAGTTGTCCTGGATCCCACGATAGAAGCCATAGGCTAAGCCGCTGAAGAGTATGGCGAATAGGAAGGGCTTAATTTTCAGTCCCTTACGATAGATGTTTTGTGTTCGAATGTTCATGTGCTCAGTCCTTGCGTGTGATCGATATCTGTTCTACCGACTATGTTCCAATTACGGCATCCATGTCAATTGT
>CAXYZP010000431.1:0-1624 GCA_964293175.1 uncultured Sphaerochaeta sp. | reverse complement strand
CGTCTTCTGATACTCAGAGGGCAACATCCCATAGTGCTTCCTGAAAGCTCTCCTGAAAGTCTGGCTATTGGCATACCCGCATAGGGCTGTCACCTCGTTGATAGTCATCTGCTTCTCGCTGAACAGGGTTGCAGCCCGAGTGAGGCGGTACTCTTCCAAGTACTGTGCAAAGGAGGTCTGCATCCTCGTCTGCATGAAGTGGTAGAGGAAGCTCTCCTTTAAGGCAAAGTCCTTTGCCATGGAGGAGAGGTTCAACGAGCACTGGTCATACCTCTCTTGGATGTACGAGATGATCTTCTGTATGTGTATCTCTTCCTTATCCTGGATTTCTCCTCTGATACTTTGGGCGAACATAAGGAAAAACTGCTTGGCCTGGGGATAGGTGGTAAAGACCTTGGGGGTATCCTCATGGTGCATAGCCTGACATAGCTTGATAGCTGTTGCATACAGTACCCTAAGCAGATTTTCCGTCTCTTCGCTTCCCAGGCTTCTCACTACAAAGTTAGCCCCTTCCAATATTCTCAATATCTCTACAAGAGCATCTTCCTCACCACGAAGGACAGCGAAATAGAGCTTGCGCTCCATATCGGAGGTGTAGTGGTAGCGCTCTCGCCTGAGAGTAAGATCAGAGTACCTGCGTAGGACTTCCACCTGCTTCTCATTGGAGATGGACTGCAAGACTTCACTACACTCATTCGTTGCATCGAATATCTCATTGAGGCTCTCCTTGGAAGAGCTGACAGCCATTGAGGTGGAGGTGGGTGTCACCAGGGAAAACTCCTTCCAGAACAGATCAATCTGAAGGTTTAGATAGGAGGCATCATGATGCCACAACATTATCCAAATGGAAAAAGAGAAATCCATATACAGGAAGTGTTGGGCAGCAAAGGCCCTCTGAGCCTGCTTCTGGGCCGCAATCCTGGTGAAGTCAATATCTTCCAGCCTATCGCTGGTAAGGATGTCGTTCACATCGTGAATGACAATGTGGACCATCTGGTAGGCAAACCCCTGAGAGAAGTCGATGTCCTCCTGCACCAGCTTGAGCATCGCTTGGATCTCACTGGTATCAGCCATTTTTCCATGGATAAGACGCCTGAAGAAGGTGTCTGTGATAAAGGGGGTTCCCCCCGACATCCTTACCTTATTGCGATCCTCAGCTACGATCGCCTTGATATGACCTAAGGCCTGCTCATAGGGAAGCAGGCTCTCACCTTGGCTTGCCAAGCCAAAGAGCTCGACCCAGTCCTTGCGATTACGCAAGAGGATAAACAGGGCAAGAACAGCCATAACCAGGAACATCGCAACGCTCAGGAACGTCAGCACTGTCCACAGGGGGCTCATCATAGCTGAAATATCTTTGAGGGAGAGCATCGAGAAGAATCGAAGTCCGCTTATCTCCGATGATAAGACAGAAAGCACATACTCCTCACCTCCAACCTGTATCCGATGCTGGCCATCCTCGTAGTCGGTCCCGACAACTAACTCCTTATCACCCCAATAGGTGATAAGCTTGCCAGACAAGTCAGTAATAAAGGAAGTAAGGTTTTCCCCTGTTCGCTGTTCAGCCAGGATGGAAGTGAAGAACTCGCTGTCCAACAACATAACAATCTTGCCTGAGTTGGAA
>CAXYZP010000430.1:0-1631 GCA_964293175.1 uncultured Sphaerochaeta sp. | reverse complement strand
AGCCAGAGCAAGGCTGATACTAAGGTCTAGGACTCCATAGGCGGCCTGTATGTTTCCCATCTGGATGTTCTCTATCAAAGCCGAGTCGAGTATCTCCAGCAGGAAAGGGGTTGTTACTACAGACTGCTCTTCGTCAAGAAGCAGGTAGTGTGGTGTATATCGCATAGCTTATTTCCTTTAGGAACAGACGGTATTGCTCACCGCATGTGAGCATTGCCGTCTGTCATGATACCAATATCACCATAAAAGGTTATTTTTTCAAGTAGTAACAGTGTATATTGCTTTCATTTCCTATCATAGTAAGTGTTTCACTCTTCCCATCCTTGCTAGTAGAGTAGAGCAGCTTCACATCAAACTCCATATCCCCTGAGTTAATGAAGAACCCAAACCCCGGTCTATAGGTAATCTCAATAGGCATTGAGGGCATATCCTTGAAGAACATGGCAGCGTTTGCCGATTCGTTCACCGCATGTTTTCCATCTATGACAAACTTTAGGATTGGTACGTTCCTCATCTCCGCAAGGGTGGTCACACCCATTGTCGTATCCAACTCCCAGGTGGAACTGTATAAGCCTTTGAACGTTTCTTGAGCCTCTTCGGCCGTAGGTGGGGTATTGGGTTGGTAGCTACACCCGTAACAGCTGAAAGCCAGGATAAATACCAAAACGGTAGCACTGACACTGAGCATGGCGACAGGCGCCTTGCCCAATTTCAGTTTTTTCTTGGTCTGTGCCTTCTCGTCTGTTCCCTCTTTCTTGTCTGTAGCCGCTGTCTTTTCTTCTTGCATGGTTATGCTCCTTACATTGATTTGTAAGACAGTGTCCACCCGGAAAAGGCCCTTGCATACTTATATAAGAAATCTATTTTGCCTAGGCTTCAGAAGAAGAGTAAGTACAATATTTTTGTTATAGATAGTCTTATTGGTCAAACAGACCAGGATTCTCCTGTAGCATAGGGACTAGTGCATCATAGATGGCCTTAGCCTTATGGTAGATTACTTTTGCATCCCCTATCTGGCCTTTCTTGATAATGCCTCTTTTTGTAAAAGCTTCCTCTACAATGGGGAACTGTTCAGCAGGAAAACCGATGTGTCGCCTTGAAAGAATCTGAACTGTATGACCTTCCCCTAGGTTGCTGGTAAGCATATGCGGTACCTCACTCAGGCGATTGGGGACATCGAGCCACTCTTCAACCCCATGGATAAAGGTATCACGGTTCATTTCAACCCCCACCAGGAGAATGGTCGCATCACGATCGAGCAGCCTTCCCCAAGCAGAGTCGCGTGCACACGGGGTGCCACATTTCTCATCTCCCTCAACAAAGCTCTCTGCATCCCTTCCGAACGCCACGACCGAATGGGTGGGGTGGCCGGAACGAAAACCATTAGCCCTTTTTCGTGCAAGCTCAGGGACAATGCCAGTACAACAGGCAGTGTGTTCCCGGCTAAAGCTAGGCTGGTTGGCATCGACTGTAGCCCAGGTATGGGTAGCGAATACCATCAGGCCTTCGCTCATGTATTCAACAAAGGCATCGATGACTGTCTCGGCTCCGCCTTCGACTTCCCCAAGGCTCTTGTAGGAAATATGGGCAAGCAACGTCCCTTTGGGGTCGATGCCCATCCTTTTCAGATC
>CAXYZP010000429.1:0-1633 GCA_964293175.1 uncultured Sphaerochaeta sp. | reverse complement strand
CAGTGCATGGGTGCGTTCATAGGGGTAGACTTCACCAACTCCCTCCAGGAACAAGCAATCGTACACCTTGCCTTGCATTTGCTCATATATCGCAGGGGCGAGGTGGGTCTCCGCATCAAATAGCAATTGGAACTGTTCCAGCCATTCATCTCGGGAGTGTTCTGATTCTTGCTCGATTACCGTTTCCCAGAGTCCCTCTTCATTCTTAAGCAGACTGATACAGAGGTCATAGAGGTTGATGCGTGCAATAGTAACTCCACGATGTTCAACCTGAATGGCAAGGCTGTCGATAGCCTTGTACATCTCAGTTGTTTCTTCAGGATGAAAGGGACAGATAAAGAAAGGGACTTCGTTACCCACTCCTTCCATCGCCAGAAACCGTTTGCCTGATACGGTCTTGACCAAATGGTCAAATCGTTCAGACAGTGGCCTCTCCTCAAGGTCAGGTCTCATATGCGCCTCCCTTTATCATCAATGGTGGTAAACCAACTCAGTTCGTTGGGTGCGTTCATGAGGATGTTGTTCTCTACCAGTGAACTGAGCATTACTGTGTTGATTTGGTTATGCTTGGTGATTAAGCCTACTTCACGCATCATCTTAAATAAGACCATTCGGAGTTTATTTCGTGTGGAATCGCTTATACGCTCAAGTTCAGGATGCTCCATTGCCTTCTGATTCCAGAAGAGGTTGAACTCATCTGTTCCAACTGTTTCCTTTAGACCCAAATACCGGTCATGTACCACCTGGGTGTAAAAGTCTGCTATGAAGGCATGCCTTCTGCAAATGGCAAGCCAGAGCAGATGACGCTGGTCTTGGTCGGTTGAGGTACGGAAGAGATGCAGCTCCCGTTCGGATAGGAGTTTCAAGCGGGGTATGATTTCTGTGAGCATTCGTTTCGCTGAGCTGATCATGCGAGCCTGCAAGAGGTTTTCTTGTATCATCAACGCCCTTGCCTTGTCCCAATCATTGCTTGAGAGGTAGGCGTTGGTAGCAATCAGAGACACACGCAGGTTCAGCCCGCCAATTGAGAAAGACATCGTATAAGGTTCGTCGTAAGCCATACCTAATAATCCTTTTCTAAACCATAACCAAGAATCAGGGATGATACCTAAGGACCATCCCTCTCCAATATAACACGCATATAGTGTCACAAAGCCTGTTTTCATACCTGAGTACAAATCAATTGCTACCGGCTATTATAGCCCAAGAAGAGGGAGATTGAAACAGAATACAGGAAAACAGTTCTTCTCCCATAGAAAAACTGTCACTTTGAAGCTCTTCCTCTTGAAACTATCCATCAGTGCGCTTGGGTAAGTAATCGTACTATCGATTCTACGGTGGAACGTCCCCATTCCTATAGGTGGGAAATCACCAAGCTATGTAAACTGGACAAGTTCCCCACCTGGAGGAAGTGCTCTTTAATCTGCCCTATAGCATAGGCATCTTTTTATGTATCGATTCTAGGTCTCCTAACCTACTGTCAAGGGTGAGAATTGAAATCACTCCAACAACGCAACTCTTCATATACATAATGTACATTTTAGCTGTATGATTGGTCTAAGTGTAAACATGGTCTAGTATCTCTTGGAGATCATCGGCCATATCCTGTATGTGGATGGAGAGGCAAAGTGTG
>CAXYZP010000428.1:0-1645 GCA_964293175.1 uncultured Sphaerochaeta sp. | reverse complement strand
CTACCAGACCCGGCTTGGGTGTCGTACCTACCTCTTCAAGCAGTGCCTTGGTAGCCAGCAACCTTATGGTTTTCATCGTAAACCTATACTCTTTTGGGAAAGAGCTTCAGCTCCTTCTCTTGTAGCTGCACCAATTCCTCAAGGGTATGGCGCGAAAGTCTGGCACAATCCTTGGCCGCCCTATCACACAACAGGCACCTACGCTGTTCGGGCTCTATATCCTTTCGTGATATGGGTACCCCATCGACACCCTTTAGATCCAGATCCAGCCAGCGCCCTATGGGAAAGACCTGTTCAAAGAAAGCAAGACCACGCTTAAGTGCGTAGAGGTTTTTTCCTCCCAACACGATAAAATATCGTTCTGGTCCGGTTTCTTTCTGTTGGTTGGATACTTCTTCCAGTACACCCTGATTACGCTCAGCAAAGGCCTCCATGGCCTTGTCAAAGCTAGTTTGGATCAGCTCATTGTTCTTAATCGGACCCGGGATATTCATGGTACAGGAGACAAGGGGTGCCTTATATTTCTCTATTAGAGAGGTTTGCAAAGCAGAGCGATCGTCCCTGCCCTTGAGTATCTGAACAAGTGTAGCCATAGCTTAATCCTCTATTTCCAGTTCGTTCTTCACCTGATAGATAAGATCGATGACAGAACCATCACGATAGGTGACCACACCCACTACACGATCGGTATAGGCAATGGGACTTCCCTCTCCCACTATCTGCTTAGCCTTGTCTCTAAGATCCTCGATCGTACAAAGTTCGATGCCGGCAGTTTCCATCATCCTAATAAGGTCAGTGCGGATGGGATTCACTGCAATACCCTGGTCAGTGACCACAAGATCAATAGTCTTGCCCGGGGTGACAATTGTATTTACCCTATCCACAATGGTAGGGATGCGCCCTCTTGTAAGCGGACACGTTATGATGGCAACAGAAGCTCCGGCAGCGGTATCACAGTGTCCGCCGATAGCCCCCCTGATGACCCCATCAGATCCGGTAAGCACATTCACATTGAAATTGACATCAATTTCAAGTGCTGAGAGGACAACAAAGTCCAGCTGGTTTACAGCCGATCCTTTGCTGTTGGGACTTGCATAGTATGAAGCGGATATCTGTTGGTGGAAGCGGTTATCCTTCAGAGAACGTGCTGCCTCAAGGTCAAAGGACTGGACATCAAGAATCTTTTTTATGAGGCCTTCCTCATGCAGCTGTACGATCTGCCCGGTTATCCCACCGAGTGCAAAGCTCGCCTTAATCTTCTTCTTGAGCATCTTCTCTTTCATGAAGCGCACCGTTGCAAGACTGGCTCCGCCTGAGCCCATCTGCAAGGAGAAGCCATTGCGGAAGAAGTCAGTAGCCTCGATGACCTCGGCCACCTTCTGGGCTATCATCAGCTCCTTGGGATTGGTGGTGTAGCGTGTAGCTCCACTCATGATGCCGTTGGGATCTCCGATGGCATCGACCTCCACAATATAGTCTACATCCGATTCGGATATGCCAAAAGGCACATTGGGAAAAGGAACGATGTTGTCAGTGAGGATGACCACTTTTTTGGCATGTCGAGCATCGAGCTTCGCATACCCCATGGAACCGCAAACGATACCTTTGTCATTATCACGAGAATACCCGTTTGCATTGCCCAAAG
>CAXYZP010000427.1:0-1657 GCA_964293175.1 uncultured Sphaerochaeta sp. | reverse complement strand
GGTGCACAATTCGTTCTTGCCCCTTGCTTGGATGTAAATGTGATCAAGTACTGCCTTGAGAGAGATGTCCTGCCGGTTCCTGGAATTTTTACTCCGACAGAAATGATGCTGGCATATAACAGCGGTGCAAAGCTTTTGAAAGTGTTTCCCGCCGGTTCGGTAGGCCCCCAATATATCAAAGATTTGTTAGGCCCTTTTTTAGGAATGAAGCTACTTCCTGTGGGAGGGGTCTCCCTAGAGAATACTCCTGCATTTATGCAAGCGGGAGCCTATGCCGTAGGGGTGGGGTCCTTTCTTGCAAACCCTTCCCTAGCTAAGGCAAAAGACTTTGCAACAATACGCCAAAGAGCAGAGCAATTTGTAACTTTGGCTCAAAACATGTAATTTCGTGCTGTAAGCATGAAAAATATAAGAGAGGTATGAAAATGAAAAAACTTGTTGTTTTTCTCGCTCTATTGGCCTTGATTTCAGGTTCAGTATTTGCTCAGGGTGCTGTTGAAGCTTCTGCTGAAACGTATCCTGCGGGACCTGTTTCAATGATTGTTCCCTACTCCGCTGGTGGCGGAACAGACCTTGTCTGTCGCGCACTCGCAGACGCTGCTAAGGCATCGTTCCCCAAAAACCTTACGGTTGAAAACCGCCCAGGTGGTGGTGGAGCTGTTGGAATGTCCTACGGTGCGAATGCCAAGGCAGATGGTAGTGTTATCACCATGATTACTGTTGAGCTGGTAACCCTGCCTCACACAGGAACCGGTGCTGGCCTTTACTATGACCAGTTCACTCCTATCATGATGGTCAATAGTGCATACAGTGCGATTACAGTCAAAGCTGATGCTCCTTGGAACACCCTCAATGAGTTCATTGAAGCTTCCAAGACAAAGACCATGAAGGTCGGTAACTCTGGTGTAGGAGCCATCTGGCACCTTGCTGCAGCTGGTCTTGCTAAGACTGCTGGTGTTAAATTCAACCACATCCCATTCGAGGGTGCTGCCCCTGCAACCACCAGTCTTCTCGGCGGACATATCGATGCAGTTACTGTCAGTTATGCTGAAGTAGTGGCTCAAGTTGCTGCAGGAAACCTGAAGGTACTTGCGGTTCTTGCTCCTGAGCGCATCGCTTCCACTCCCGACATTCCAACCGCTAAGGAACTGGGATATGATGTTGCAATTGGTACATGGAGAGGTCTTGGTGTTCCCAAAGCTACTCCTCAGCCAATCGTTGACAAAATCTCCACAATCTTCAGTGAAGCTGCAAAATCCGCATCCTTTGTTAAATTCATGGATGCCAATAATAACATCATCGATGTCATGGACGGTGCTTCCTACGGGGAGAAGCTGGTAGTTGACAACAATATGTTCAAGGCCCTCATCAATGAACTTGGACTCAAACAGCAGTAAGACACTGTATTCAGTACCCAAGCCACAACATATGTTGTGGCTTGGATTTCTTAATCTTAAAGGATTCCATCATGAGAAAAGCCAATCTAATTGCTTCAGGCGTATTTACAGCCTTTGCAATTTTCATCATTACCCTTGCTTCAAAATATCCTCCCAGCAATCATGGCGTCCCCGGGCCAGGAATGTTTCCTATCATTATTGCATCGCTGATCATAGTATCAGCTGTGGCACTCGTGATAGTTACCCTTAAAGCAGGATCA
>CAXYZP010000426.1:0-1659 GCA_964293175.1 uncultured Sphaerochaeta sp. | reverse complement strand
CCGAACTGCAGGCACAGTTAGACTCAACATCGAAGGCGGCTAAGAAGGATGACAAAGAGGTCAAGGCCCTTACCAAAGTGGTTACTTCAGTTTCAGGAAAAAAGAAGGCAGGGCTTACCCATGCCCTTCATCACATCGCCTCTGTAGAGGGGTTCGTCGCGGCCCTCTATGCCCTTTTCGGTGATAAGAAGGCCGATCAGATACTCTCCCTTTCCTATTATGTGCTGGTCACCAAGAACGAGGCCCTTGACGACTTCTGGGATTTTGAAATGTCGCATGTCCACCCCTGTGGGAGGGATATCAGCAGCAGCGAGAGCAGCGCCATCCTCGCATCCATAACAGAGGAGCATGTCAACGAGTTCTACAAGATCATACGGAAAGCAAATCCCACCAGGAGCAAGGAAGAGCACTTTTGCGCTTTCGATGCGACCGCGTTTGCCTCATTCTCCAACGACTTGTCTGAAGTGGAGGTATCCAAGGGCAAGCAGGACCCCGACCTGAAGCATTTCGCCATGGCCGCAGTATACAGCAGCAGAGAGCGGCGATGTGCCTATTACAGGATATATAGGGGCAACATCCCCGACAGCAAGACCATCGACAACTTCGTAGATGTTGCCAAGGCCATGGGATACAATTTCAGCAGGGTCGCCCTGGACAGGGGCTACTGCAGCTGGAACAACCTCCAAAGGCTCCACTATGAGTGCCGTTACGATGTCATCATGTGCATCAAGTCAAATATGACGGTATACAAGGATTCCCTGAAATCTGTGAAGGGAACCTTTGAGGAGGACTGCACCCTGTACCTGTCCGAGCATGGGGTGTATGCAAAGACCGTACGCCAGGAGATCGTCCTCACCGACGACAAGAAGAAGGAGTATCCCACCAAGGTCCATGTGCATGTCTACTACAACAGGATGAAGGCCGCAGACCAGGAACCCAAGCTCTATGGGGAGCTTGAGGACTCCATCGCCTCCCTTACCGAAAAGGTTGCAAGCAAGGAGCTTTCGGTAAAGGATGCCCAGAAGAGGCTTTTCACGTGCAAGCACAAGTCGCTCATCATCGTGCGCAAGACAGGAAACAGCACCTGTGTGTTCGAGATGGATGCCAAGGCCGTGGATGAGGCAAGGGGCAAGTTGGGATACTTCATGCTCATAAGTACAGAAGACCTTTCTGCAGGCCAAGTTCTGGACATCTACAGGGCAAAGGATGGCGTGGAACGTGTCTTCAACAACGCCAAGAACGACATAGGATTCGACCGCCCTGCAGTGAAGACTGATGCCACCCTACAAGGGAAGGTGTTCATCATCATGCTGGCGGGCATGATATCCACGGTCATCCGAAACAGGATGCGCGACCACAGGAAGGAGCTCACCAGGAAGATGACATACAATAAGCTGCTCAAGGAACTGGATTGCATGTACACCTTCGAAATAAAGGGAAAGACCACATGGTGTGAAGTCTCCGAGAGACAGGCCCTGATCCTTAATTGTCTGGATGTCCCCCTGCCTGTGGAACCGAAGAAAGTGACAGCAAAACTCAAGAAGAAGAGGGGCCCAAAGCCGAAAGTCTAGGAGTGGCTACGCACTACAATTTAAGAACATGGGTATGATGGTTACCAGATCACTCTCTGTCTTGAGGGCAAGCTCTTCGGAAAGCTCA
>CAXYZP010000425.1:0-1664 GCA_964293175.1 uncultured Sphaerochaeta sp. | reverse complement strand
AGGATAAGAAGAGAGAGAATGATTAGTGTTTTTTTCATGTGGTTTTCCTTTTCTTAATGGTTATGATTATGAGGTAGAGCACCGCTGAGAGCAGTGCGATGGTCCCGCTGGGAGGAAGATCGGTTGCGACAGCCGCGATGAATCCAAAAAACGATACAAACACTCCAACCAAGCAAGCCCTGATAAAGAGCTGTCGAAGGCTTTGTGCATGGCGAGCTGCTATAAGGACCGGAAGGATGAGTAGGGCGTCGATCAAAAGGGCTCCGAGCAGTTTCATTGCCAAGGCAATGACGAGGGCTATGACGATGACCATTGCAGTATGGTGAGCCTGCACTCGCATACCTAATGATTGTGCAATCTCCTGGTCAAAGAAGATGGCGCTTATGCTTTTGAAGTTCAGCACCACGTAGAGGGTCAGCGCTATCGCGATAGCAAGCAATCCCAGAACATCCGTGTACCGCAGGGCAAAAGGACTTCCCCAAAGCAGTTGGAGGGTGTCCTTTGCCGGAACATCAAAGACATGCATGACAATGGAAGCCAAGGCCATGGTAAAGACCATGGCTGCTGCACTGCTGACCCCAAAGCCTTCAGAGGAGTCCTTGGTAAGCTTCAGCATGCCAAGGACCAACAGGAGATTCAGGGCAATGCTTACCGGAAGCAGAGGCAAGGAGAAGGCGAGGGAGATGGCTCCTCCCAAGATGACCCCATGCATGAGCATATAGCGCATCGGAACAAGGTCGAGGCGCAGGACCATAACCCCGGCAGCTGGAAAACAGAGTCCTGCAATAGTCATAGCCAACAGGCCTTTGGCCACAGGAGCCAGGCTGAGCATAAAGAGGAGGTTACTCATTAATCGCTCCTTCTATTTCTACACCTATTTCCTCTTTTTTCTCTTCCTTCACTCCTAAGGTGAGGGTAGGCCATGCCAGATCTTGTTCCAACTGCTTGTCGTGGGTTACGATAATGATAGTTGGCATCTCATTGAGGGTCAGGGCCCTGATGGTCTCCACCAATGCTTTTCTGCTTGTCGCATCAAGGAAGGAGGTGGGTTCATCCAAGAGCAGGAGCCGGGCCTTCTGGCAGAGACAACGGGCAAGGGCGACCTTCTGCCTCTCCCCCCCGCTGAGTGTATAGAAGTTACGGCCTTGTAGTTCCTGAATCCCCACGCGCCTCAAGGCAGTGTCGATCTCCCATTTCTGTCTCTCTTTGGAGAGCTTGCTGTCGGTGGCCATGCTCACCACCTCCCTCACCGAGACTGGAAACTGCTGTTGGCTCTGCTGTTGCTTTATATATCCGATGGTCCTGTTTTTTATCTGGGAGGGAGGGAAGCCATCGATAAGGACCTTTCCGCTGGTGGGTTCGAGCTTGCCCATCAGCATCTTCAGCAAGGTGGTTTTTCCTTTTCCGTTGCCCCCTTGGATAAGAAGTCTCTCCCCTTCGGGTAACGCTACCGTGAGATTGGAAAAGAGAAGGTCCCCATCATAGCCGAAGGAAACATCCTGTAACTCTACAGAGACACCTCTCACCAGTTTTGCCCGCATTCTCAGGAGGCGGTACATCTCATCCGGGTCGGTAAGTGTCTCCAGCAAGGCTTCTGTCTTACAGGCGAGCTTTTCTATCTTCTTCTCATAGGAAGCAATAACGCCATTGGTTTCGTAGTAGTT
>CAXYZP010000424.1:0-1672 GCA_964293175.1 uncultured Sphaerochaeta sp. | reverse complement strand
GGCTATGGCTATGGCCTGATCGAGCAACTCACTGATTTTGGGTTCACAGGCGAGGACCTTAATATAGGTTCTCTGTATAGAACCTTACGAAAGCTGGAGGACCAGAGTCTGGTCTCCTCTGTCTGGGAAGTGGCGAGCGGCGGGCCAAAGAGGCGTGTCTACACCATCACAGAGAGAGGGAAATTTGAACTACACAACTGGATTCCCGTCCTCAAGGAACGCAAATCCCGTATTGAGCAACTGATCGAAGCATATGAAGAGAAAACATCAGACGCTAAGTAATGTACGCACCATATCACTAAGGAGATAGAGAGTAGATGGCAACAATCATTATCATATATGGAATATTGGCCGTAGGACTTGTGCTCTCACTTGTCAAAAGCAAAGAGAAGACCAAGAAGGCCTTTAAGGTAGCAGGCAAGTCCCTGCTCAAGACAGGTCCTGCCCTATTGGCAATGCTCGGGATTGTAGGCCTGATCCTCGGCTTGCTGACCCCGGAGGAAATATCAAGCCTCATAGGGGCAGAAGCAGGCATGTTTGCAACCGTTACAGCTGCGGTCCTTGGATCGATCACCCTGATACCATCTCTGGTAGCGTTCCCTCTGGCAGGCTCGCTGTTGCGCTCAGGTGCTACGGTGATGACCATATCGGCCTTCATAACTACCCTGGTAATGGTAGGGTTGGTTACAGCTCCTATGGAGATGAAGGTTCTGGGCAAGAAATTTACCGTCCTACGTAACGGACTGGGTATTATAGCAGCGCTTCTGATAGCCTTTCTGATGGGGGTAATCCTATGAAAAACCTACTGAAAAGATTCAAACTGCCCCTTGGTGTAGCACTGGTGTTTATCATCCTCGCAATTTTTGCCCCCGATACCGCCTTTCGCTCATCTGTGGTAACCTGGGATTATTTCAAGGAGATGGCTTTCATCCTTCCCCCAGTATTCATCCTCATGGGTCTGATGGAAGTCTGGCTTCCCAAGGATAAGATACAGAAGTGGCTTGGTAACGATTCAGGCCTACGAGGTGGTTTCTATTCACTGGTATTGGGAACGCTTCCCACAGGACCGGTGTATCTGGCTTTCCCCTTGGCCGCTTCTCTGCTGCATAAGGGTGCAAGCATAACGAATGTGGTCATCTTCCTAGGATCGTGGGCTGCACTCAAAATTCCTCAGCTTATGGTTGAGGTGAAGTTTATGGGTTGGAGTTTTGCCCTGACGCGTTTTGTCCTTACCACCTTAGCCTTGATCATCATGGGATCGGTAATGAAGCTGATCTTGCTGAAATTTCCCGATAAAACATGGATTGAAAGCAATAAAGACCTAATAGATTAGTGATGACCAACGCTCTATTTCACATAGAACAGGAAAACACCGTACCTTTCCACCCTTGTCCTTTATCGGATAAGGGTGTTTTTATAATAGGGACGGAGCGAAAGGGAAACCAAACCTCAAAACACCAACATAAATAGAGACAAACAGAGGTAAAAGTATCGTAAAGAAGCATATAAAATCTTTAGGAACGCATATATTGTAAAATCTATACATGAGTAAAATACTTTCTTTAATAATTCATTTATCAAGACTAAGAGGTTATTTTTCCTATCTCTTGGCCTTGTTGCTTTACTTAGTGTAAAGAGTTACCCCTATTTTAAACCTAGCATTATAATATTG
>CAXYZP010000423.1:0-1695 GCA_964293175.1 uncultured Sphaerochaeta sp. | reverse complement strand
GCATGACAACCTGCTTCTTAGCAAGCTCTGCCGACACTTCCCTGCTTACGATAGGAGAGATGGAACTCATATCAACAACAATGGAATTGGGCTTTGCCCCTTCAATGACCCCACCCTTTCCCAGAACAACTTCTTGTACATGAGGAGAGTTGGGCAGCATGGTGATAATTACATCACTGACCGCGGCCACTTCCTTCGCAGAGGGGAGAGATTTTGCACCTGCTGCTACAACCTCAGCGACAGAGCTTTTGCTCAAATCATTAACAGTAAGGGAATATCCTGCTTTAAGCAGGTTTTTTGCCATGGGCTTGCCCATAATTCCTAATCCAATAAAACCAATCATCATACGATAGCCTCCTTAGTTGGCTGACAAAACAGCTCTAACCTTCTTGGCGACATCCTCACTCTCCAAGCCATAATGCTTGAGGAGGATGGAGTAATTCTCTGCAGAAGTGCCGAAGCTGTCTTGGATTCCAAGAACTTCGATCGGGAGCCTTTTTTTAGAAAGAGCTGAACATACAGCACTTCCCAGACCACCGAAAATACTATGTTCCTCTGCAGTAACCACACCTTTCACCCCTTCACAGTAGGATTCTAAAGCAGCAACATCAAGGGGCTTGATGGTGCTCACATTGACCACACGAAGAGAAATACCCTCTTTTTCAAGGATTTTGGCAGCATCCATAGACTGCTGTACCATGATGCCCGTAGCAAATACCACGACATCCTTTCCCTTGACCATCTCAGTCATCTGACCAATCTTGTAGTCGGCTTTGGGATCGGTGACAAGAGGCAGGTCATTACGGTTGATCCTGAGATATACAGGACCGTTACACTCTACCATCGCCTTGGTCATCTTCTCTGTCTCAATGGCATCACAAGGGGAGAGTACTGTCATATTTGGCAGTACCTGCATCAAGGCTATGTCATCAATGCTCTGGTGGGTCTTTCCATCACCAAAGTCAGAAAGGCCTGCACTAGAACCACAAATCTTCACATTGAGGTTTGCGATCGCCACAGAAGAGCGAATCTGGTCGTAAGCCCTACCCGTTGCAAATACGGCAAACGAGTTGATAAAAGGAATTTTACCTGTCAAAGACAACCCTGCTGCAACAGAAGCCATGTTCTGCTCTGCAATACCCATTTGGAAATACCGTTCGGGATAGGCAGCTCCAAAGAGGCCGGACATCGTTGAATTACCCAAGTCAGCCTCAAGCAGTACAATATCCTTGTTGTCCTTGCCTAGTTCTACCAAGGTCTCACCATATGTTTTTCTCAAACTATCAGACGTTCTCATGCTTCTACCTCTCTCTTCAAGTTTTCAATGCAAACCCAAGCTTCTTTGTACTCTTCCTCAGTCATTGCCGCATTGTGGTATTTAGCTTTATTCTCTGCAAAGGAGAAACACTTTCCCTTTACCGTCTGCGCCAAAATCACAGTAGGCCCGTCGGTGAAGGCTTTTGCCGCCTCTAGGGCATCGAGGATCTGGACCATGTCATGGCCGTCGATCTCAATGACATTCCAACCGAAACTACTCCACTTTTCAACAAGATTTTCAATGGGGAAAATCTCCTTGGTAGTGCTGGTAGCTTGCAAGCCGTTGAAGTCTACAATGGCTGTCAGATTATTAGCTTTAAAGCCACGGGCAGCCATGACAGCTTCCCAGATCTGACCTTCAGCAAGTTCACCGTCACC
>CAXYZP010000422.1:0-1712 GCA_964293175.1 uncultured Sphaerochaeta sp. | reverse complement strand
AGTTGGCCAGCCCACGCTTGACAGTAGAGAACTTCTCATTCTCGACAGCGGTGAACTTGAGCACAGGCACTTCGAGTTCGGGGTGCTCACTTGGTTTGTAGAGATGGTAGGTCTCGTCAAAGAGTACCTTCTCGTTGTTTTCTGGCAGGTAGTAGTCAGGATCGCTAGGAGTGGAAGGCTCTTTAGCCAGACCGTTCTTCAAGGAAGGGGTCATAGCAGAAGCAAATGTCTGGATCCAAGTGTCGTTCTGAGGATCCTTGTCGTTCCACAAGGTCAGCTGCTCCCAAACGGCAGGTTTGCCATCGAGGCCGACCTGACCAGGTTTTGCCCAATCCCATGCTTCGCCCTGGAATCCGTTGCGCTGCAACAGGGTACCTTCGGCGCTGAACATGAAGTCAAAGTAACGCATGATAGCATCAGCATGCTTAGTCTCGGAAGAGAGAACCAAGTTTCCAATTTCAGGATCCTGGAAGAATGCTACAGTCTCCTGCACACCCTTGGGTCCCTTCAGCGGAGCAATGGCCGCAAAGTTATTGAAGCGATCTCCACCGATGGTTGCAAACTGGCCTCTCCAGCCACCTGCTACGAAGCCAACGGTAGGCTGAGCTGAACTTTCAACCAGCTGTGTCAGCTGACTGGAATCCTGGGTAAAGGAACCATTGTAGATCAAGCCCTCGCGGTAGAGTTTGTTGATGTACGCAAGACCTTCACGATAGCCGTCCTTGTTCATTGCAGTGTCGACCTTCTTGCCATCCATGATGTAACCGACGTTATCGTTGGCATTTGCATTGATGTTGGTGTCGAGGTCACAGTAGATGAAGGAGTTGAGCACGAAGCGCTCGACATGGTCGGACCATCCGATGATAGATCCGGCAAGGGGGATCTCGTCATTCTTACCGTTCTTGTTGGGATCGTTTTCCTTGATGGCCTTCAATGTATTGTAGAACTCATCAGTGGTGGTAGGAACCTTGAGGCCAAGGGCTTTGAGGAAAGGTGTGTAGACAAAAAGCTTTGCC
Organism: uncultured Sphaerochaeta sp.; assembly: GCA_964293175.1. Taxonomy (GTDB): domain Bacteria; phylum Spirochaetota; class Spirochaetia; order Sphaerochaetales; family Sphaerochaetaceae; genus Sphaerochaeta. The sequence continues at coordinate 696 of CAXYZP010000422.1, read as the reverse complement.
TGGTTGGAACAATGGTAACAACCTTCGAGTCTAGGAAGAGAGTAGATGTTACCATCGATGTTGGTCATATAACCGACTCCACCGGGGAACTCGGTGAAAGCCTGCATCAGGTTGGGCATCCACTCTTCGGTGTAGTACTTGTTCATGGGCATGAACAGACCTTCCTGAGCACCATAGGTGGCCTCCAGCTCATTGCTGATACCAAAGCCTAGGAAAGCATCAGGGTAGTCGCCGCTGGCGAGTACCAGAGCAAGCTTCTCGGTCGCTGCCTGCTGTGGGATCATGATGTAGTTTACCTTGATACCGGTCTTCTCTTCCATGAATTTGGAAAAGCGGTTGGTATTGAAATCCTCAACACAGGGTGCCTGGGCAACCATGATATCCACAGTGATGGGAGTCGTTACAATTGGGAAAGTACCATTGGGGGTGTAGACTACCTCAGCGGCAGGGGCTGCACCCTTGGCGCCTTGGGCTACGAGTGCCATGGGTAGCAATAGGGCTACCAGGACAAGGACTACTAGAGATTTTTTCATATGTTCCTCCATTTTTTCCGAATGACCTAAAGGTCAACCTTTTACAGAACCTATCATGACCCCTTTCACAAAGAACTTTTGGACAAAGGGGTATAATATCAATAAGGGAAGGCTTGCCACAACGATCAGAGCATATCGGATTGTCTCCGACAGGCCTTGGGCA
>CAXYZP010000421.1:0-1715 GCA_964293175.1 uncultured Sphaerochaeta sp. | reverse complement strand
CGCTTCGCTGGTGGTAGGGATAAGTCCCTTTCGGGAGCTCAGGTTATCCAAATCCTTAATTTTGAAGGTAGGCTTGATCGCTTGCACCAGATGTTCGCCGTTATGGCACACTATGCCGTCCCTTACAGCATAGGTCAGGTTCAGGCCCTTGCCATGCTCTGCAAGGAAGTCGACGACGCGCAGACTGTTGAGCTCGTGTTCAAAGGGAGGGAACCCCTCTTTCTGCATCAGATTAGAAAGAATCTTCTCCCCAGTATGCCCAAAGGGTGTGTGCCCAAGATCATGGCCCATGCCGATGGCCCAGGCCAGCTCGGTATCGAGCTCGAGTCCGCGACAGATCGTGGAGGCTATGGAAGCCACATGGAGACAGTGCTCCATCCGGGTACAGATATGGTCGTTGCTCGGGGCAAAAAAGACCTGTGTCTTGTGCTTGAGCCGCCTGAAGGGAGATGAGTGTATGATCGCAGTCGTGTCGCGGTAGTACGCGCCCCGCACATCGCCCTTTCGCTTATTCTTGCGCTGTTGCAACTGTTCTTCGTTTGCGTGCTTTACCATTTCCATAGTTATTCCCCAAATAGTATAGCTATGGTATCATAGGAGAACACCCTTGCAAAGCGGAGGCATCATGATTGAAACGTTTGGACTACCCATTGTTTGTCTACTTTTAAATTTTCTGGCGTTTGCAGCCTGCCTCAGATTTCTCTTTTCCCGACAAGGCCTATACTGGGTGGTGCCTCTCATAGTCACCCTCTTCCTCCTCTGGCCCAACTCCATCAACCTCTATACGCTCGCTTCTACCGAGGGTTTCAGAACCAATGCCTACACATATATGGATTTCCAACCTCTTTTGCTCTCTCTGTTCTGGTACGCCATGATCGTAACCTTTCACTATGCATTGAAAAAGACCGTGAAGATAAACTACAACCTTGAGCAGGTTCGCAAGAACCTCTATGAAGCACGCTACCAGATGAAGACCGAACGAATAAATCTCGAACGCAAGCAGAAAAGACAGAGTTCCTATTATGCCAACACCCCTGCCAGAAAACCTGTCTTGCAAGCCTACAGCGGTGAGTGGACCGATCTGTTCGACAGGCACTAACGGTGGCTATACTATTTTTCTGTGGAATAAAACACAGTGGCAAGACCACCTTGGGGAGACTGGTTGCAAAAAAGGCCGGATATCGTTGTATTGACAACGATGACCTCATCCTTCTGGACCGTCCGCAGTTCCCTTCTATCCGAGATTTCTATACAAAAGAGGGAAAAACTTCTTTCATGGCCCAAGAGGCCGCCTCACTTGAAGCGTACCTCGCCCTCGCCCCTAAAAATACTATCATTAGCCTGGGAGGAGGAGCTTGCGACAACAAGCGCCTCATCTCCCTGATCAAGGCATCGGGAAAGGTCATATACCTCAAGGTAGCACAAGACATCCTGCTCAAACGTATCCTCAAAGGCGGTGTCCCTCCTTTTCTTGACCCCCTCAACATAGAAGGCTCTTTTCCAGAGCTCTATACGAGCCGGGATGAGCTCTATAGAAAGATATCTGATATTGTGGTAGAATTACCTCCTTATACAGATGTCAACGAGAGTTCCACATATCTTTTTTCCATACTTTCTGAGGAGTTAATGCATGAGTCACAATAGTTTTGGATCGGCTTTTACCGTCACCACATTCGGGGAGTCCCACGGGGAAGGACTAGGGGTCATCATCGATG
>CAXYZP010000420.1:0-1724 GCA_964293175.1 uncultured Sphaerochaeta sp. | reverse complement strand
AAAGTCAAAAGAGTTGTTGGGTGTAGTGCCAAAGACCCATGCGCAAGGGGTGTTGCAGGATGTGCACTGGAGCAGTGGCGACTTCGGATATTTTCCCACCTATGCCTTGGGCAATCTCTACGGCTCTCAGATCTGGCAGACCCTACAGAGGGATCTCGATATGGATTCCCTGATGCGGGAAGGCAGGCTTTCAGAGTTGCATCACTACCTCAATGAGCGCATCTATATGAAAGGAAGCCTCCTTTTGCCTGGGGACTTGCTCGTTGAGGCTACTGGAAAACCTCTTGACGCGAAGCTCTTCACAAGCTACCTTGAAGACAAGTTCAGCCGCTTGTTCGGCTACTAGAGGATGTCTATGAATATTCCGAATAAGCTCACTGTTTCTCGTCTGGTTATGGCCCCGCTGTTTTTCATTTCCTTTAACCTCCCTCTTTGGGTGGGTCCCGAATTGGGTAAGCTCTCTTCAATACTGACCATAGTATTGTTGATCTGTACGGAGATGACCGATCTTTTTGATGGGATCATTGCAAGGAAATATGGTCTGGTCACCGATTTAGGCAAGGTTATGGATCCTTTTGCGGATACCTTCTCCCGACTGACCTATTTTGTCTGCCTCTCAGGGTATGGGATAATGCCCTCTTGGACGTTTATCATCATAATGTGGCGTGAGTTCTTCATCCTGTTCATCAGGATGCTGATGATGGGCAAAGGCAAGCCTGTCGCTGCGAATATCTGGGGTAAGATGAAGGCGGTACTGTATGCCATCAGCGGAGCGGCTGGTGTGCTCTATATTGCCCTGACACGTTGGTTCGTAGGGGCTGCCTGGCTTTCTCCTATAGCTAGTGCCTTGGTTGTCGTGTTTGCCTTAGCAGCGTTTGCCTCGGCAGCTTCTCTGCTTACCTACGTGAAAGCCATCATTCGTGATGGAAGTCTTTCCACATTGTCCCGGTAGAGATCAGTATGAGAGAATTATATACACTTACCGAGGATGAAGTCGCATCCCTTTCGTATGTGCTCACCGATGTGGATGATACGATTACCACGAATGGGAAGCTACTTCCGGAGGGCCTTGAGGCTCTTTGGAAGCTGCATGATTCGGGTCTGAAAGTCATTTGTGTTACCGGTGGGTCCGCGGGGTGGGGTGATACCTATCTGAGACAGTGGCCTGTTGAGGCTGTTCTCAGTGAAAGTGGGGCGCTCTGCCTCTATAGGGAAGATGGGGTTATCAAGCACTATGTGCACCCATCCATCAAGAAGGAAGGGTATGGGCAACGATCTAAAGAGCTTATCGAAAAAGTCCTTCGTCTTGTCCCGGAGGCAAAGCTTTCAAGTGATCAGTTTGCCCGTATATATGACATCGCCTTTGATCATGGCAGCGAGCCCCCCTATTTGAACAAGGATCAGATCGCTAGGGTCGTCGAAGTTTGTCAGGAGCTTGGAGCAGGAACGGCCGTGAGCTCAATCCATGTGAATGCATGGTTTGGTGAGTTTGACAAGAGACGAGGTACTGAAGCGTTTTTCAAGGATGTGCTCAATCTTGAAGGTCCAGTCCTAAAGGAAATATGCTGTTATTGTGGGGATGCCCCCAACGATCAGGTGATGTTCTCCCATTTCCCTTTAAGCTTTGGTGTGGGGAATATCAGAAAGTACAGCCAAGGCATGCAAAACCTGCCTAAGTTTGAAGCTCAAAAAGAGGGTGGTGCAGGGTTTTGTGAGATTGCAGA
>CAXYZP010000419.1:0-1736 GCA_964293175.1 uncultured Sphaerochaeta sp. | reverse complement strand
AAGCAGGAGCTGACCTCAATGCAAGAAACTATCTTGGTGAGACCGCTCTCATCCTTGCGGTAAATTCCAATGATGAGACCCGTGTGGTTTCAGAGTTGCTGAAGTCCGGTGCAGATATCAATGCACGTGATTACCAAGGCCACTCGGTACTCGAGTATGCCAAGGCAGCCAAGCGTACCTACATTGTAACCCAGCTAAAGAAGATGGGTGCACACTGATAGTGTAGCTATCTTTCCTAGCAAGAAAGAAGACTGAAAAGAGAAAATAGAGCATATGAAAAGTATGTAAAGAAGGGGATTCCAATCGGAATCCCCCTGCTTTTGTAGCCTTGGTTCTATACTTTTCTCTTTCTTACTTCTCGTCCTTATCCCACTCCGGCTCAACAATCTTATCGTTGATGGCATCAGTGAGTTTCTGGATCAGAGCCTTCATCTCAGGGGCAATGCCCTTCAGGTCATAGGCAAGTGTCTCGTCAAGATTGCTTCTCAGCTTCACCTCGACCTTTCCTTCCTTCAGGGAGCGGTTGCCCACAGTGATACGGATAGGAAGCCCAATGAGATCTGCATCAGCAAACTTCACTCCGGCAGATTCCTTACGGTCATCATACAGCACCTCGATGCCATTGGAGGTCAGATCCTTATAGATGCCTTCCACCACTTCTGCATCCTTTACCAGGCTTACCAGATGAATCTGGTAGGGAGCAACGGTTATGGGTAGGGCAAGACCCTGCTCATCGGCATACTCCTCTGCAAGACAGGCTAGAAGCCTTCCGACTCCAATACCATAGGAGCCCATGATCACTGGCTTCCTTACTCCACCTTCGTCCTGGTAGTAGCAGTTCATCGCTTCGCTATAGCGGGTTCCCAGCTGGAAGATGTTGCCGATCTCCACACCTTTGGATGCAGAGAGGGCAGTTGAACAGTTTGGACAGGGGCATCCTGCAACGGCACTTGCGAGGTCGGCCACGGTGCCGGTGTAATCACGCTCGAAGTTGGTATTTAGGAAGTGATATCCCTCTTCATTTGCTCCGGCAACAAGGTTGTTGCTCTTTGCAACCGAATCATCTACGAGGACTATGACATCACTGGATGCGCCGATGGGCGATCCATACCCTGGGATCATCTTCTTTGCAATGATCTCCTCAGGATGTGCTGGGCGAAGCGCGTTTGCCTTTGATGCATTCTGCAACTTGTTCTCTTCAACATCCAAATCCCCACGAATAATACCGACAATGAGTTTTTCTTCCTCATCCCCGTTTTCGTCATCGATGAATGTCCCCACCATAAAGACAGCCTTTGCAGTTTGGGATGTCTCAATCTTGAGGAACAGGGCGAGTTCATCAATGGTCTTGCAGTCGGGGGTCAGTACCTTTTCAAGAGGTTTTGCCTCTTCCTGGTGATAGGTCTTCGTAAAGGTTGCTATCTGGCGGTTGGCAGTGTAGCCACAGTTGCTACAGGTAATGATGGTGTCTTCTCCAATGGAGGAGAGGTACATGTACTCATGAGATATTTTACCACCCATCATGCCACTGTCGGCACTTACTACTATCGCAGGCAGAGCGCAACGGCTGAAGATTCTGAAATAGGACTTGTAGTGTTTGGCATACTGGACATCCAAACCTTCCTGGTCACGGTCAAAGGAGTAGCTGTCCTTCATGGTAAATTCACGTACTCTGATGAGACCTGCACGGGGACGGGGGTCGTCACGCCATTTGGTCTGGATCTGGTAGACTAGTT
>CAXYZP010000418.1:0-1740 GCA_964293175.1 uncultured Sphaerochaeta sp. | reverse complement strand
GAGTATCTACGTGGCAATGTATCGTTAGCAAGAAACCCTATTATCGCTGGTGTATTTTTTAGATTGCAGATAATAGAACAGTTTGGTACTGGTATACCAAGAATAATTCATGCATACAAGGATAACAGATTCAAGCCTAATTTTGAGATTAGTAGTAACAGTATAAGGATAACCTTACCATTGATTGAGACAAAACTATCACAGATAACAGAAGACGAGGAGATTGTGTATACTCTTTTAAACAATCAAGGTGAACTTAGCCGAAGAGAGCTAGAACTAGCAACAGGATACAACAAATCTAAACTGTTACGAATTCTTAATACGCTGATTGATAAAAATGTAGTAGTAAAACTAGGTAGCGGCCCAGAAACTACATATACTTTATGCTAAAATAGAACAGGAAACCTAGGGTAAAACAAGTGCGTATGATAGATATCAACACCCAAGCTGCTACGGCTAACGCTTAGCACGTTTCTTATACATTTTTTTCCCAAGTAACCCAGTGGGACAAATGAGCAAAAAGCGATTGCATTTCCATAAATACAATGGTAGACTGCAACCGTTCGCAACAGTGTAAGGAGCTTGTCCATGAAAAAACTATCCCTAGTACTTATGATCCTAGTCCTCTCACTCTCTGTGTTCGCCCATGGGGCAGCAGAGCAGCAGATGCAAAGTAGCGACTATTACCGAGCTACCGATGCAAACGGCAGGACTCTCTTGCAGAAGGAAAAGCCGACCTCCATCATGGTGGCGGGAAAAGCCGCAGTCATGCCGGCAAATGCACTCTTTCTCTTTCCAGAGGTAGAGACCATGGAGTTGCAGCTTTCCAAGACTGACCAGGGTCTGGGTGACTTTTTTTCCTTACTCCGTCCTTCTTTGGATGACCAGCCAAGGTTTGCCCAAAACGCTAGTGTTGAGGAGATAGCCTCCAAGAATCCGCAGCTTGTCCTGCTCAAAGCTACCCATTATGAGTCCATAGCAAAGAAACTCGACCAGCTGGGAGTGCCGAACTTCACAATGAACCTGGAAACGTATGCACAGTGGCAACGTGAAATCACTGAACTCGGCAAGCTGTTGAAAAATACGAGCCGTGCAAATGAAATCCTATCCACCTATGAGAGCAGACTCAAAAACATTACAGACAAGGTACGTTCCCTCCCACAGGAAGAGAAGCTCAGAGTCCTTCTCCTGCAAGGGGTTAGCAGTGACAATACAAACTCGTTCAAGATAGCTCCCGATAGCTGGATGCAGAGTTGGATGGTCGAACAAGTTGGGGCCGATGCCGTTTGGAAGGGTGCAAATACCGCATCAAGCGGATGGTCCACCGTCTCCTTCGAACAGATAGCAGCCTGGGATCCTCAGGTTATCTACATTGTCAGTTACAAGACTCCTACTGATCTCTATATTGAGGATATATACAGCTCTTCCCTATGGGGTGGCTTGGACGCAGTCAAAAACAACCACGTCAAGGCAGCGCCTGCTGACGTGATGAGTTACATTCAGCCGGTGTCCAGTTGGATATTGGGTGTAGAGTGGATGGCAAAGGATCTCTATCCCCACCTGTTCCCCACCCTGGATATGGAGAGACAAGTGCGCTCCTTCTATACGGAAATGTACAGCATCACAGATCCCGGCAAGCTCGATTATCTTGTCGGTCGCTTCAATGCTTCCCTTGCATTGAACAACCGCTGATGAACGCAGAACTTCACTATCGTAATGAACAAAGACGCAACAGGCGAA
>CAXYZP010000417.1:0-1749 GCA_964293175.1 uncultured Sphaerochaeta sp. | reverse complement strand
AGAACATGTTCGTCGCACTTTTAGTGCTACTCTGCCTGGCCCTGCCTGTATTTGCACAGGGAACTGCTGAGCAAGCGAAACCAGAAATTCGTGTGCTTTTGGCAAACCACCCCTACGGTGAGTTGCTCAAGACCAAGATTCCTGAGTTTGAAGCCCAAACTGGTATCAAGGTTAACTATGAGAGTCTGCAGGAAAGCCAGCTTACCAACAAGCTGACGACCGAGTTTGCAACCAACTCATCCACCGTCGATGTATTTATGACCCGTCCTCTCCAGGAAGGTCTGATGTTTATTAAGAACGGCTGGTACAAGGGTTTGGACAACTATGATTTCAGTGACTATCCTAGCAATACTGTTGATATCGGACGCAAAGATGGTGTTGCCTACATCGTCCCTCTTGTAACCGAATGGCAGGTGCTCTATTACAGAAAGGATCTGCTGAAAAAGGCTGGACTCTCTGTTCCTACCAATTTAGTCGAACTTGAAGCTGCTGCAAAGGCTATGAACCGAGATGGCGTTGCCGGTTTTGCTTCCCGTGGTAAGGGCGCTGCAGCAGTAACTCAGCTCTCCAGCTATATCTATAACTTCGGTGGTAGATATCTCGATGGCGGCAAGGCTGTGTTTGATAGCCCAGAAGCCCTTGATGCTATTCGCTACTACGGTAGAATGCTCGGTTCCTACGGCCCTCAGGGCGTAACCAGCATGTCTTGGGAAAATGTCATGCCCGTCTTCCAGGCCGGTAAGGCCGCTATGTGGACTGACGCATCTGTCTTCTATGGCCAGATCATCGATCCTAGCAAAACACAGATCCCCGCATCCGACATCGGTGTAGCACAGCTTCCCCGTGGTCCTAAGGGTGATGCTCCCTTTATCGTAGTCTCTTGGGGTATGGCAATGTCCGCCAAGACCAAGAACCAGGAATCTGCACAGAAGTTCCTCGATTGGGCAACCAACAAGGCTCTTGCCAAGGAAGGCATGCTTACTAATATCACCATGGCCCGTGATTCTGCTTGGGCTGACAAAGATGTCCGTGCAGTCATGAACATTGGTCTCGTAGAGACTCAGGCCCATGCTGCAAAGAATGGCTATCCGTTTGACCGTCCTTTCATGAGTTCTGTCGGACAGGCTAGAGACCTTATCGGCGAAGTCATCATCGAGTCCATCAATACCAAGGGAACTTCCTCGAAGATTCCCGCCCTTGCTGCTGAGAAGGCCAAGGCTGTTGATGAGCTGTTGAAGGCTGACGGCGAATACGGGAACTAAACCGCAATTGATTACCCGTGGCCGACCGGGCTCTTCGGTCGGCCACTTCTGCCTACAAGGAGCTTTTCTATGATCCGACAAAGTTTTTTTGAGGGGAATCTACGATACCTGTTTCCTCTGCCCGCTCTGATATTCGTAGTGGTTCTCATGGTGTTTCCTGTCTGCTATACATTTTTTCTTAGTTTTACAGATTGGTCCCTCACGAGTGGAAAGCCGTTAAACATTGTCGCTTTCAAGAGTTATATCGATGTCCTTAAGGAACCGAGGTTCCTTGATGCATTGGGTAGGACTTTCTACTTTACCTTTGGTGCTGTCTTTTTCGAGATGATAGTGGGGATAGCCCTTGCTCTCATCCTTAACCGTTCTTTTGCGGGAAAGGGTGTGGTGAAGACCCTTCTGTTGCTTCCTCTGGTTGCGACCCCAGTTGCCATTGGTATCGTATGGAACCTTTTTTATGATCCTACGATCGGAATTCTGAACTATGTGC
>CAXYZP010000416.1:0-1756 GCA_964293175.1 uncultured Sphaerochaeta sp. | reverse complement strand
TGGGTTTGGAGTGGGGGAGTTGCCCTTTCTTGTTGCTGTCTTCCAGCAGGCTTTCTGCACAGGAGGTCAAGAAGGTATATGCAAGCTTTCTAGGCACGTTTGCCAACGGCTACCATCTGTTGGAAGGTGTCAGGAAATACCCTGATGATCCCTTCAAGCGAGTGGGCAGGGAGAGAAAAATCCTTAGGACCGGAGGGCATCAGACCCAGGACCGCAGGCTCACCGATAGGGAGGCCTCGGAGCTTGCCACCGAACTTCTGCGACCGAAGGCTATGGATATGGAATGGAAGGCCTTCATTCTTGCCTGGGCTGAAGCCATCAAGGCTGAAGAGGAAAGCACCCCTGCCAGGGCAATGATGAGCCTGAAGAAATTCCTCACCATCTTTTCAGTTGTCAAGGCATCAGTCCGGCTCAAATAGGGGAGGAATGCCTTCTGTCCTCTAGATTTTTGGAATCTCCTCATTCAGTTTCTTGACCATGTCGATCCCGGGGACTATCCCAAGCGTCGAGCCTGTCTCCCATGCTATGTGGATGGTCCCGATGTCATCGACGTGGAGTACTTTTCCCTTCGTCCCTTTCGGTGGTGACTGCTCGTCATCCATACTCACCAGTTCTACGGTGCACCCAGCCGGATACTGGCTTCTGAGGACCTCCAGCCTGTGTTTTTGTAAGTCACGCATACATCATTCTCCTTGTCAGGCTGCATTGATTGCGTATGTTTCGGCAAAAGGCAAGTCCATTGCCTAAGGTTGTTGCTTCAACGCTTCCAATATGAGGAACATCTTCCTTTGGTACTGTTTTAGATCATAGGTGAAGAGGGGGATTCCATTCTCACCGTAATCAAGGAGCCTGTCGGCATCACTTTCCCCTATGCAGTATTTCCCATCCTTGTATGACCACTGGAGAGTCGGGAAGGGAGGGGGACTTGGCGTCTCGGGCACCATTGAGATGAGGATGTCCCGATATGGATCATTCGGCACCTCTGTTGGAATGTTCGTGCAGGCGGTTGAGACGAGCAAGGCGGCCATCAACATCGCCACTTTCAGGAGGTTCGATCTTCTCAGGAGACTTCTCCTGTGAGATGTCTGTGATTTTCTGCTGTACTTCATTGATTCTATCCATTTCCTTCACCTTGAGCGTGAAGGTGTCCTGGGCTTTCTGGACCTCCTTTTTGAGGTCCTTGGTTTTCTTCGCCTGGAATCTGGTGATACCTGCAAGGCCCAGTATGATGAGTACAAGGATCCGCATTATCTCATCCATCAATTTTTCTCTCCATGAACCGCTTGAGCAGTGGTTTCCAGAATGCCATGCAAGCTGGAAGCTGCAGCAGGTAGATTGTGATCGTGTACAGGACGGTGAGGTAGCCGTTTGGGTTCAACCCCCCGTCCAATCCAGTCCCTGCCAGTATCCTGAACGTGACAAATCCGAGCAGAGCCGAGCAGCAAAGCGCCACACCCTTGATCTCCAGTTCTCCCGCCTTGTCCTTGCGCAGCGTCTTCTTGTACAGCTCCATTGCCAGACCCAGGAAGGCGGCAAAGACCAGGAGTATTGCTGTCAGGTACATCATCGTTCTCCTTTGGAGCCGAGCAGCGACAGGAAGTAGTCGTCCATCTTCTTCTCCTGCTCCTCGCTCTCCCCGTTGATCTCATGAGTCCGCAGGGACTTGAATATGACCTTGTCGTTCTCGAGGGCCATGACCAGTCCCATCTGGATCAGGTGTATGGTGTTCTTGATCTCCCTGAGATCCTTGGCATAC
>CAXYZP010000415.1:0-1771 GCA_964293175.1 uncultured Sphaerochaeta sp. | reverse complement strand
ACATCGTCCTTGGCAACCAGAAGCAGGTCATCCACCAATCCAATGGCAAGCAAGACCTGTGCATACGCACCCATGGAAACAGAGGGAGATCCTTTCTCTATGGCCCAGAGGGTAGATCGGCTGATATTGGCTCGTTCTGCCACAAGTTTTACTGAGATCCGTCTTCTGAGCCTTGCTAGTTTGATCTGTTCGCCCATCTGAGCAAGCCGACGTTCAACTGAGGGGAGTAAGTGAAGTTTCTTTTGTGCCATAATGTTCATAGTATAAGACTGATTATATAATATGTCTAATTTATTAAACATTACGGGAGTAATATTTGATTGGTAGCTACGGGCTGAAGTGTTGCTGGTTTTGGAATGATGCCAACGTAAGGGCTGTGTTTTTATAGTAGCTTGAACTCATCATCTTTGTTTTTCTTGAGCTCTAGGACTGCTTGAGTTCTAACCATACAGTCATACATGCTGATGCTTTCGACTGCAAAATGGTCGCATATATTGGGGATTTTGATTTTGGATGTTGGTTCTGGGTTTGTTATTCGCTTTTCCATGCTTACGACAACCAGATTATTGGCCATTGCCGAAGCAATCACCCAAGGGTCTGCTCCACTTAGGAATGCTCGCACCTTTTCTTCCCTGTAGTACGAACCTACATATGAGCCAACTTTAGAGAAGGCAGTTTGTTCACGATTTTCAGGATCCAGAAAGTATCGTTCCCGCTTTTTAATCCAGTCAGAGAGAGAATCCTCTCTTGTATGTAGCTCTTCATACACCATATGCCCACAAATCAGCAATCTATTGTAAAACAGGCGGTCTATCCAATCCCAAAATCCAGGGGCAATGGTAAATTGGTACTCAAAATTTTTCGCTCTGATGAATACATTCGTATCAAAACAGTAACGAGTCATCACGCATCACCCTTCAGCAAGGTCTCAAAGGTTTTTGCAGAGACCTTCAAAAGAGATTGTGCATCGCGATGAAGAGTATCGCCTGTACGTACGCTCTCTACTAGTGTTTCTAGTAGTCTGGGGTTTATGCGGCTTCTCAGGTTTCTGTAATAGTCTCCACCTCCCCCTTGTTCCTTCTTAAGGGGTTGCTTCTGGTACTCTGCCAGCAACTGGTCATATTGATCCTCCGCTAGAATTTCCCATGTTACAAGACGGATCAGTAGGGTTTGTACGCTTACTGAATACCTTTTTGCTTTGCTCTTGATCCTAGGAAGCGTATTGCACTCAGCAAAGTCATCAATGATGGAGAGGGGAAGCAGGAACTCTACCGCTGTGCGGTTGCACAGCCGTTCAGTTCCTGGTTGTGGGGAGTCAACTCCAGATTCTCCCAAAAGGATGTGCGCTAACTCATGCACAAGGGTAAAGATCTGAGCGACTTCAGCATCCTTGGAATTGATAAACACAAAGGGGGCATAGGTGTCACAGATGACGAAGCCGCGAAATTCTTCAACACTGAGATTTCTCTGAGTATTGCCGTGAATACAACCACTTCTTTGGATGATGATGGATTGCTTTGCAGCTCGACTGACAAGGTCTGTAAGTGTTACGTCTCTTCCGCTTTGCATCTCTTCATAGCCAAGCAGGATTTTTAGAGAATTTGCCATCTCCTGGGGAGTGTCTTTGGTGGTATGTTTACCAACAAACTTGAGAGGAGGCGCTTCGATGGTTGTCTTTCTGTATTCACTGTACCAATCTTGCTGGAGAGTTACCAACCCATACAGATCCAAGAAATCTTCACTGAACGGGGCCTTGTTTTCCAAGGTCCTG
>CAXYZP010000414.1:0-1773 GCA_964293175.1 uncultured Sphaerochaeta sp. | reverse complement strand
GGGGCAGGCGTTGTGATACCGCTAGCAAGATTACAGGGATGAGAAGGGCAACTGTCACCGTAAAGGGTGCTTTGGCCAAGGGAATGAGCAAGACAAGGATACTGAGAAGCTTGGAGAGGGGGTTGCACCGGTTGAGGAAGGTCTTCTGTTCCCTGTAATGGAAGATTAGCCCTTCAGCCATGTCAGTTCCTCTAGGGGGGTATCAGGAGGAAGATAGACACCATGGTGAGAAAACAAAGGGCGTATAGAAGAAGGGGCCCCCTGTGCTGCTACCTTACCTTCACTGAGGATGATGACATCATCAATGTAGGCAAGGATCTTCTCCACCTCATGGCTGACCAGGACGATGGTATGGCCTTCACTTTTTAGTTGGAGCAGGGTTTTCAACACCTGCACCACTGAGGGGTAGTCGAGATTGGCAAAGGGTTCGTCCATGATGAGCAGCTTGGGTTGCATGACCAGTACCCCTGCTATGGAGAGCCTTCTTTTCTCTCCTCCGCTGAGGGTCCGTGGGCGCTGGGCCAATTGTTTGGTGAGGTCGAGTAGCTGGACTACTGCAGAAAGCCGTTCTTGTTGAACTGAAAGGGGAAGCTCGAGGTTCTCAAGGCCAAAGAGAATATCCCGCTCAACAGTCTGTCCTACTATCTGTGTCTCTGCGTCTTGGAAAACCAAGCCGATGGAGGTGAGTCTTTTCTTGTTGGAATTTGTCACATCAGCACCATCTAAAAAAATAGTTCCAGAGTTGGGTTTGAGTAGGCCTTTAATGCATTTGAGCAGCAGACTTTTTCCTGATCCGTTGGGGCCTGTTATGAGGGTGAAGGAATTTTTCTCAATGGTTAGGGAAATGTCAGTAAGGATTGGTTTTTTCTTTTCAAAGCCAAAGCTGAGGTTTTTCAACTGGAGCATAGGGGTTTCTTTGCTTTTCATCTGTTTTTGACTGTATCAGATGGTGATTCTTTGAGCAAGATTATAAACAGATGGCAATGGCAAGAGGGGTTTGTGCTTTCACGATTTGCCCTTTGCAGGTGTGTGCTTAGTATTTTCATGTGTCTAGGTTTTTTCAGGATATTTTTTTTCAAATCTACGGAAGAGGATAAAAGAGATGATACCCAGAGCTATGATTGCAACTAGGGAAAGAATGAACATGGGGGAACCTGGTTTGGTAAGGTTGCTTCCGACCATCGTTGTAGCCACCATGGTCGGGGCCAAGCCCAAGACGCCCCCGAAAATATAGGATGTGTATGGTATCTTCAATGCTCCCAGCAAGGTATTGGTGATTTCATGGGGAATCTTGCCTATGAACTTGGTTGTAAAAGAGAAGAGCAGGGAAGAGTGTTTGCTAAAGGATTCGAAACGTTGGAGAGCCGGATATTTTACTAGCAGCCGTTGTACATACGATTCACCCATATGACGCCCTAGGAAATAGGGAATCTGCATGTTCACTATGATGCCTATGATATTTATCACAACTGCCCATCCTAGAGGATAGACACTTCCTACTCCGATATACAGCACTGCAAACGGCAGGCCAAATGAGACTGACTTTAGCAGAAAGAGGGCCATGAATGCAAAGGCAGTGGTCCACGGCCTGTCAATGGAACGCTCCACTAAGACGGAGATGGCTGAAGGTCCGTTCTTTGCTACAAACCCTGTGATGAGAGCCCCCACTAGAACAAGAGGGGTAATTCGGAGAATTTTCAAAAGTAGTAGTTTAGGTGGAGTATTTTTCATCACTGAGCCTCTTTCGACCTCCTTTGGGTATCTATGAAGTAT
>CAXYZP010000413.1:0-1778 GCA_964293175.1 uncultured Sphaerochaeta sp. | reverse complement strand
CTTGTAGATGTCTTTCGCCTTCTTTACCGATTCCTGGGTCAGCAGGAGGCCATCAAATACCTTGCATTTGTGGTTCCTCAGGTTGGTGAATACATTAATCGGGGAATAGGAGGTGCCCTTTATCTGCTTCTGGAGCATCTTTACGATGACTGCACCTATGAAGCTCAGCATCAGATGCCCCCTGAGTGTCTCTTCGGTCTGCACCCTGAGCGGAAGCATGTTGGTGTAGTTCTTGCAGATGTCGAAGACCTGCTCTATCTGCTGACGAGTGTAGTAGGTGCCCAGAATCTTCTCCTTGGCGATCGGGCGTGAGGAGACAAGAGCAAAGATGCCATGCTCGCTCATAGCATCATAGACAGCCTGGCTCTTCATCCCGGCTTTCTCCGCCTTGGTGAAAAGCTTTGAGTTCTCGATGCTCTTCATCGCCAAGTCCCGGCAGAGATAGACATATGCCCTATGGCCTTCACCTATCTCACAGTCGATCCTCTTTATGTAGGCATATCTGGAATTGTAGGTTACAAGGTTTTCCTTTGCCTCCAGAGTAGGGAGATGCTCTTTTAGCGCATTTTTATAGATCAGGTTGTTAGACTTCAGCCTGGAAAGGAAGGAGATGCCGTTCTCATACAGCTCCTCTATGTTCTCCTTGGAGAGGTATCCTGCATCGAGGATTGCAAACTTAGTATTGATCCCGTTCGCCTTCAGCTCGAGGATGGTCTTCGTCAGGGTGGTGATGTCAATGACGTTTGCTGGACAGTAGCGCATGAACAGGGGAAGCTCCGTCTCCTGCTGCAAGACAAAGATGAGCCTCATTTCGTTGCTGATCTTCCCGTTGTGGTTGCTGATGGCGGTAAGGGGGAAATGGATGCTGTTGGGCAGGCCTGTGCTGTCGATCAGGATATTGGTCCCCTCATCTTTCTTGGCAAGGAGCTTCGTATATTCCTTGAAGAAGTCCCTATAGACGCCCTCATCCCCTATATACCCCAGCATGTCACTGATCCTCTGGCTGCTCAGGTTGGCATCAGGGTAGAGGATCCTCGCATAGTTGCCATCCCACCAGTCCCCGGCATGGCAATTGGCAAGGTTGCAAAGGACATAGTACTGAACCATGGCCCAGACAGTATCGGGATTCCCATAGCCAAGAGCCTTTATAGACGGCTCAAGGCCATTCTTTCGGATGAAGGCATCAAGGAAGTAGGAGTCACCGAAGTCAAGGATGAGCTTTTCCTTGGCATCCTTCTTTGCAACCTTGGGGACAAAGGAAGGGTCTGGCTTGCCGTACGTATCGGTATCCACATCATAGGTGAAGATTCCCCTCTCCCGGTTGCGGAAGATTCCCTTCTTCTCGTCAAGGACGCTGCCCAGGCTCTTCTGGCTGCTGATTATCTTGTCACCCTCCCTTCTGGAAGAGCAGATTTTGGCGTATCTCACCCCATTCTTAATGTCATATCCTAGGTACATACTGTTCCATGCCTCCCGTGTAGTTAGAATAATATTCTAACTACATACTAGCACGAAAAGCATTACGTCACAAGATATTTCTAACAAATATAGGGAATTAATGAATATTCGGAGTAGGGAAAAGCAGGGTAGTTAGAAAAAGTCAGCGGGAACTACAGATAATTTTGCAAGTATTTGAGGCTTTGTGCGATAGAACCAGTTGTGATAACGCGAAACGGCGTTCCCCAAGCGGTGTTAAGCACCAATGTGGATTCCGCCTCGGTTTTGGAACATGCAATCGGGTATGGGACTAGCCCTAGAAGGGATGATGCTCTGGGATA
>CAXYZP010000412.1:0-1789 GCA_964293175.1 uncultured Sphaerochaeta sp. | reverse complement strand
GCTCCCTTCTGATTTGCTCTCTTTCCTCTTTCTTGATATTCTGTGGAAACACCCTGCAATAGAGGGTATACTGGGGCGAGGAGGAAACTGTGGCACTTATTCCATTTTACAAACCCACCATACGCCGAAAGGATATGGATGCCGTCTTGCAGACCATGGTTGACGAGAGGATAGGCCCTGGAGACAGATCTCGGGAGTTCCTCAAACAGTTCTGCCTTCTGGTAGGGGCAAAGGAAGGAATAGCCTTAAGAAGCTATGTCGATGCCCTTATTGCAGCCCTCAAGCTCTGTAATGTAGGAAAGGGAAGTATTGTAGGGGTGAGTATACTCTCTCCCCGTATCTATGAAGTGGCGATACATAGTCTTGGAGCTGAAGTTGCTCTTGGTGATATTGATCCCGACCATGGATGTCTCTCCCTAACAGAAGCTACTAGACTCGTCTCAGAAGGGGCTTCGGCTCTTCTTATCCATGAACCTTTGTGTCAGATCCCCTATGAATGTGACTATCGTCAGCTAGGGGTGAAGGTCATCGAGGACATCAGTCAGAGTCTTGAAAGCACCTACGAAGAGACCAAGGCCGGTTCCTTTGGGGACCTTATTGTCTGTGCCTTCGAACAGGATTGCATCATATCCACAGCAGGGGGGGCTGCCTTGGTCTTCAACGACCATGCATTCGCCTCTCCTTTACAGGAAATCTACAGTGAGGTTCGCCGCTTTGAGGAACTTCCTGATATGAATGCTGCCATAGGCATCATTCAACTGAATAACCTTCCGTTTCAGATGACCAAACGCAGAGAGTTTTACGCACTTTTCCGTCAATCCCTGCTTAAGACTCCCCATAAGCTGTTTGGCATAGGAAATATCGACTTTGAACCTAATGGCTACGGATTCTGTGTCGTATTGGACTCCAAGGCAGAGGATGCCATTAAATTTGCGAACAAATATCAGGTGTCAGCTCAGAAGACCTTTGAAGACAGCCTGGGAAATCTTCATAGCCAACGATTTGATCTGTATCCCCATGCAGTACCCCCTCTGTTGAGGGCTCTCTCGTTCCCAACCTATCCGTTTCTCAGACAGGGCGATGTTGAGATGTTGATGAAAGTGATCTCACACCTGCCCTAAGGAGTAGCAATGAAAAAACGCACACTGCACAAGGTGCTCATCATAGCCAACTGGCAAAAGATAGCCTCCCACGAACTCTCAGAGACGATACAACGCTATCTTCAAGAGAGGGATATTCATGCAACAATCTTCCGCACTTGTGAAGAGCATGAGGCTCTTGTGGTGGAGGAAGGCACCGATCTGGTTATCTGCCTAGGTGGGGATGGTACCGTACTGTACTGTGCCCGATACCTTCAGGACCTTGGCATTCCCATTTTGGCCATCAACCTGGGGACTTTCGGATATATCACCGAGATATCAGTCGATGAGTGGGAAGAGGCTATTGAGCACTACCTCAAGGGACGGAACTCCATCAGCCGCAGGCTCATGGTCCGTGTTGTGGTCATGCGAGAAGGGGAGCGGGTATTTACCGGTCATGGGCTCAATGAGATGGTCGTGACCTCAAGTGGTATCAGCAAGGTCATCAATCTCTCCCTTGCCATCGGGCAGACCCATGCGGGCTTTTTTCGAGCAGACGGGCTCATCATCGCAACTCCCACAGGATCTACCGGGTATAGCCTGGCTGCAGGGGGCCCTATCCTGGATGTGGACCTCTCAGCTCTTATAGTAACGCCCGTATGTCCCTTCACCCTCTCGCACCGGCCCCTGGTCATCAGCGGAGAGTCAAA
>CAXYZP010000411.1:0-1789 GCA_964293175.1 uncultured Sphaerochaeta sp. | reverse complement strand
TCAACGATGGTGGAATGATCCAGCACGTGACCTACCCTGACAACTTCATGGATGAAGCTGAGACTACCATTAGCGTTATCGCTGGTCTTGCTGATGATCCTAAAATTAAAGCTATCATTGTAAACCAGGCTGTTCCTGGCACAACTGAAGCTTTCCGCCGTGTAAAAGAGAAGAGAAGTGATGTTCTCTGTATCGCCGGTGAGGCTCACGAGGATCCAGGTGTAATTCAGACCGCAGCTGATTTGGCTGTAAACAACGACTTTATTGCTCGTGGTTATCTGATCATCAAAACCGCCCATGAACTTGGTTGTGATACCTTCGTTCATATCTCCTTCCCCAGACACATGAGCTATGAGACCCTCAGTCGCCGTGCAGCGATTATGGCTGTTGCTTGTGAAGACTTGGGCATGACATTTGTTGCAGAGACCGCTCCTGATCCGACCAGTGACGTTGGTGTTGCCGGCGCTCAGCAGTACATCCTTGAGAAAGTACCCGCATGGATCGAGTCCTATGGGAAGAATGCAGCTTTCTTCTGTACCAACGATGCTCACACCGAGCCATTGCTCAAGCAGCTTCTGACTTACGGTGGGTTCTTCATTGAAGCAGACCTCCCCAGTCCTCTAATGGGATATCCTGGTGCATTGGGCATTGACCTCTCTGCAGAAGCTGGTGATTTCACCGCTATCCTGAAGAAAGTCGAGTCCTCTGTTATCGCCAAGGGAGGAGCCGGCCGCTTTGGCACCTGGGCATTCTCCTATGGTTATACCAGTACTGCAGGTTTGGGCCAGCATGCTATCAACGTCCTCAATGGCGATAGCGAACTGCTCAAGCTCAGTGATGTCATGAAGGCTTATGGCAAATATACTCCTAAAGCCAAGTGGAATGGTGCTGCTTACTCTGACGTCAACACTGGTGTCCGCGCAAAGAACCACATCCTCATTTATCAGGATACCTACATGATGGGTAAGGGTTACATGGGTAACGCTGACCTCACAGTTCCTGAGAAATATTTCGCAATCAAGTAAGAATTAGTATTGAGTTCTTGGGGGGAGAGTGCTACTCTCCCCCTTTATAGCGATTGGGGCTTTGGAGTATTCTTCTCTAGTAGCGTCTTTTCGCTTCTATATATAGCGACCTTGGTCGTCACCGTTATGTTTATGGACGTAAGGGTCACAACCAAGATTGAAAGGATTGAGCATATGAATGAAAAAGAAATCCCGTTGCTGGAAATGAAACACATCAGCAAGGACTTTTTCGGCAACCAGGTCCTCACTGATGTGAATTTTACCCTCAGACCGGGTGAAATTCTTGGCCTAGTAGGGGAAAATGGTGCCGGTAAGTCGACGCTGATGAAGATACTCTTCGGTATGGATGAGATTCATCAGACTGGTGGCTTTGGGGGAGATGTTATCATCAATGGAGATAAGGTTGAATTTGCAACCCCTATTGATGCTTTGGCCGCTGGCATTGGGATGGTCCATCAGGAATTTTCTCTCTTGCCTGATTTTACCACAACCGAGAATATCCTGCTTAACAGGGAACCACTTAAGTACACTGCAGTTTCTGAACTGTTCGGAGAACGTCTCAAGGTTCTTGACAGGGAGAAGATGACTGAAATTTCTGAAAAGGCGATAGGTCGACTTGCTGTCACTCTGGATCCTGAGATGCTGGTATCGCAGATGCCTGTAGGGCATAAGCAGTTTACTGAGATCGCCAGGGAGTTGAGCAAGGAAGCCACCGATGTTGCTGAGGGTATCAAGTTGTTGGTTCTTGACGAACCGACAGCTGT
>CAXYZP010000410.1:0-1791 GCA_964293175.1 uncultured Sphaerochaeta sp. | reverse complement strand
CTAGGAGCCTGAGGCGATGTCTGCAACCTATGCAGGACCTCCCTGTGAACTTCCTGCAAATGCTAAGGCGAGGTCGTTGAAGAACTTACCCATGCCACTCTTGTTCATGACACTGCCAAAAAGGATAAAGAGGAAAATATACGAGGCCGCAACGTCGACAGAGGTTCCATAAATCCCTTCGGTATTGATGAAGATGTGGTTTACCAGCTTGCTCCAGTTATATCCGCGGTGGGTCAGGATGCCCGGCAGGCTTCTCCCTACCAACCCATACAGGATAAAGAGCAAACTCAGGATAACCAGAGGCCATCCTGAGATACGCCTTGAGGCTTCAAGCACTAAGACGATCAGGAGGGTGCCCATAATGACATCCATCAGGTTGGGGCTTCCCATCCTGTTGATGAAGTCGATGTAGTTTCCCCAGACATAGGCGGCAACAGCTAAAGAGGCCAGTGCGAAAACCACATCATACCAGACCATCTTCTTTCTGCTGGCTTTCTTATGTGAGGGGTAGAGAAAGAAAGTCATTGCTAGCATCATCGCCACATGAAGTGACCGGTGCAGGTGAGTAGCAGGGTAGCCGATAAAAGAGGTTATGAAGTGATACAGCGCTATACCAATGGCGGCATAGTAGACGCCTTGGCTTAAGAGGGGATGATCAAATTTTTTTACTTTAGAGTCCCGATCGAACTTCTCCAGCAGCTCCTGCTGGTGATCGCTCAATCTTGGACTTGCTTGTTCGAGGGAAATCTTGGACATATGGCTCGTTTTCCTTGTACTGTTAGTTCCAGCTTCTGGTGATGGGGCAGCTCTGTTCCCCGTATCAAGACCTTATCATTCACTGTGATGGAAACCAATGCACTCTGTGAGTTAATCCAAGCAAAATGATCGAATTTCTCATTAATATCGCGCATTACCACCATTCCGTCTTCAAAAGAGACGGTTCCCTTGTTTTCGGGTATTCCCGCACCAAAGCCTGCAACCTTGATCGTATGTAGGATAAAGGTATTGTCATTCTCTACGGTATACTCTTCTATCCAGGGAATATGCTCAAAGGAGTGAATCCAGTTGAAGGTGAGGCGATCTTTAGCCTCCGTATCTTGTGTGAGAAAAACCTCGCCAGTCTCCTGATGGGAGAGGGTGAGGACTTGGATGGTAGTCAGACGAAAAAAGAGTAGGGAGAAGGCCAACGTCCCCATCAGGATGATGAGGACGATGAGCCTTGTCTTTTTATACTTGTTCAGCATACCTCTTATTTGAGGCCTATTTCCTTATAGTATTTGGCAGCGCCCTCATGCATGGGAAGATCTACCCCAAGATGAGAGTTTTCCAAGGTTATATGCTTCTTGGCAGTTGCATGGGAAGCCTGGATGTCCTCGATATTCTCGAAGATACCCTTGGTAAGGTCATAAGCTACATCAACAGGTAGGTTAGCATTGACGATCATGATGTTACGCACTGTTGCTGTGGTTACATCACCGGTGGTGTTGTAGGTATCGGAAGGGATTGTAGCCTGTACAAAGAAGGGATACTTCTTGATGAGGTTAGCTAGGCCTTCGCCTTCGATGGGAATGAGCACTATCTGAGCCGATGTTCCAAGTTCCATTATTGTTGCATTGGGGATACCACTGGTAACAAAGACTGCATCAACGAGGTTATTCTTCAGCTGTCCGATAGCCTCACCATAGTTGAGGTAGTCTACCTTGCTGTCCTCATAGGTCATGTTGTGTGCCTCGTACATCATGCGAGCATTGAGTTCAACTCCTGAGTTAGGGGCCCCGACGCCTACACGTT
>CAXYZP010000409.1:0-1808 GCA_964293175.1 uncultured Sphaerochaeta sp. | reverse complement strand
ATGGGTTCTTTTATTCTAATCGGTTCGTTTGTCTTCATGCTTGTCATGAAGTTCCCCATCACCTTCTCCCTGTTTCTCTCATCCATTTTCGCTGCGGTGTTCCTGAACATCCCCTTGATGTCCATTGTGCAGCGCCTAGTAAGCGGAGTGAACTCTTTTTCCTTGTTGGCCATTCCGTTCTTCATCCTTTCAGGTGAGATTATGAGCCAAGGGGGAATATCCCGTAGGCTGGTAGGATTCGCGAATGCCCTTATCGGGCGGGTGCGCGGCGGTCTTGCCCAGGTGAATATCCTGGCCTCCATGTTTTTCGGTGGGATCTCAGGTTCTGCAGTAGCTGACGTATCTTCCATTGGGGCAATGCTTATCCCCATGATGGTGGAGGACGGATATGATCCTGACTTTGCTGTAGCGGTTACCGTCACTAGTGCCTGTGAAGGAATCCTTATTCCTCCCAGCCATAACATGATTATCTTTGCCATGGCAGCCGGTGGTGGTGTCTCTGTTGGAAAGCTCTTCCTCGGTGGCCTCATCCCAGGTGTAGGGCTGGGCCTGTTGCTTATGATTCCCACAGCCATCATCGCCTACAAGCGCAACTATCCCAAGCAGGAAGGATATGGCTGGAGAAAAACCCTCAAGCTTGCTCGTGATGCATTCTTTGGTCTCTTTACCATTATCATCATTATGGGTGGAGTTATCTCAGGTGTCTTTACGGCAACCGAGTCAGCTGCAGTCGCTGCTGTCTACTCCTTTATCATCACCTTTTTTGTATATAGGGAGATCCCTGTCAAGCAGATGGGTTCTATCTTGCGCAACTCGCTGAAGACGCTCGCCATGGTGATGAGCCTCATTGCCGCCGCTAGTTCCTTCGGCTATCTGATGGCATTCCTACGTATACCACAATCTGTAACTAACGGATTGCTTGCTATCACAGACAATAGAATATTGTTGATCCTGTTGGTGAACCTCATGCTCTTGGTTCTGGGAGCCATCATGGATATGGCACCCCTTATCATCATCACCACACCCATTCTGTTTCCTGTAATGGTTGGGTATCTGGGAATGGATCCCATCCAGTTTGGTATCATGCTGATATTGAACCTGGCTATCGGGCTGACCACCCCTCCTGTTGGGTCGGCTCTGTTTGTCGGGTGTTCCATAGGAAAGATATCTATTGAGAAAGCTACCAAGGCGGTCCTGCCGTTCTGGGGCATGATGTTTGTTATGCTGATGCTGGTATCCTTCTGGGCACCGATGACTATGTTCCTTCCTTCCTTCATGTAATGGGGGAGGCTGGTATAGTGGTATTCCTGTAATATGTTTGCAGGGATACCAGGCCAGCAAGCATTCTAAAACTTGAAAAAACAGAATTATTTAAAAGACCAAGGGTTGCTTTATCTAGTAGAGAGCCTTTGGTCTTTTATGTTTTATCCTTTAGGCCCTGTGTTTCTTGAAAGTGTTTCGTATGCGCCAAAGATGGGCAAACATGAACCTTACTGCTATTGTTTCTCTTTGACTGTTTTTATGTGTTCCCCTTGTAAGAATATCCTAGAGGTTTACAATAGAGAGGATACTATGAAAGAAGGAGAGCTAAAAATGAGTGATGTATTGAAACAAGCTTGGGAGCAGAGAGATGGCGCTGTGGTGGTGACCACAGTTGACAGTAAAGGCATGCCTAACAGCATCTATGCCACCTGTGTAGGTTTGAGTGACGACATGCGTATTGTCATTGCTGACAACTACTTTTCCAAGACCAAGCAGAATATCAAGGCCAAAAGCAAGGTTACCGTCCTGTTTATCAACAAGGAAGG
>CAXYZP010000408.1:0-1809 GCA_964293175.1 uncultured Sphaerochaeta sp. | reverse complement strand
TATAATTACTTTTACCACAAAGAATTGGAGCACTACATGAATATTACAGATTTTAGCAACCACAGTCAACTATCCTTCAGCATGAACTACTCAAGACCCCTCGAACTTCTTCCTGTAGAACAGGCAATCATCAAGCTCCTTGAGAACATGGACTTCAGATGCTTTGATGCTGAATTGGAAAAGAAGGTTTCGGGAAGGCCTCGCATCGTCGACTATTATACCATGATGGTGATAGTCCTCTACGGAAAGACCCAGGGCAAGTACAGCTGTAGGGAGATTGCGGCTCTGTGCAGAAGGGATATGTTCCTCATGGCGGTCCTTGATGGGGCACCCCCTCCAAGTTATGTGACGATCAACCGGTTTGTGAAAGAGCATCCTGGTGCAATAGAAAAGGTTTTCACCAATTCAGTCGACAACCTCGAGGAATTGGGTGAGTTGGGCAAGGAGGTCATCTTTCAGGACGGCACCAAGATGGAGTCCCGGGCTGGGCGGTATTCCTTCAAGTGGAAGACCTCCACCGAGAAATACCTGGCAAAGCTATTGCTGAAGGGAGCTGCACTAGTTGAGGAGATAAGCCTCCGGTATGGCTGGGGCATTGTGGCCGACGAATTCGATGACATCCCGCACAAGCTGAGGATCGTCAGGGCCAAGATAGAATCCAGCGGGGAGGACTATGTCATTGTCCGTTCGGGCAAGGGATGCAGGTTCACACCGGCACAACGCTACTATCGGGAGGTCAACAAGCTTCTCGACAAGCATGCTGACTATGTAGATATCCTGCAGAGAATCGGCGATGGGCGTAACAGTATGAGCAAGACAGACCCCGATGCGACGTTCATGAGGATGAAGGACGACCATATGCGCAACGGGCAGCTCAAGCCTGCGTACAACATCCAGGTCATGGTTGACGGCAACTATATCGTCGGATGTCACTCAAGTAGCGACAGGACGGACTACAACACCATGGTGCCGGCGCTTGATAAGGTGAACTCCAGCTATGCATGGAAGTATTCGGGGTACTGTGCTGACAGCGGATATGACAATCTCCACAACCATGTGCAGCTTGAACAGATGGGCATCAAGGATTACATAAAGCCCCAGACCTATGAGCAGTCCAAAAAATCTAAGGTGAGGAAAGACATCGGACGCAGGGAAAACATGAAGTACAATGCCGAAGGCGACTACTATGTCTGCAAGGCTGGACGCAAGCTGGTTGCCACTGGCACCCGCAAGTCAAAGAACCAGTATGGGTTCGTCTCCATCCTCACCAAATATGCCTGCAAGAGAGGTTGCGTATCCTGCCCCCTGAGGAAGGCCTGCATGAAGAGAAGCAAGAAAAAATACAAGAGCTTCGAGGTGAGTGCGGAACTTGCAGAGTACCGCAAGAAGGCACTGGAGAACATAAGCACTGAGTTCGGCATTTCAGCCAGGGTGAACAGGAGTATTCAGGCGGAGGGAGTCTTTGCCCAGATCAAGGCAAACCTTTCCTTCAGGCGCTTCATGTGCTTTGGCAGTGAGCGCACGAAGACAGAATGGACCCTGATGTGCCTTGCCATGAATGCCATCCGTCTCGGCCACAGGATGACAAATGACCTAACGGGTGTCCCCTTCTGGTACGAAGCCTCAGTCGAGGCATCCTAGAACTCACCGCACACCGGCAAGCCACAGCATAAACGATATATAAAATTCAAGACATTAAGAGCACCTTAGGGATAGGTATGCCCGTAGGCATCTATTTATTCTCTATATTATAGATATTTAGGGAGAATTTAAGAAGATTTGAATTTTACTGGCTGGTCTTGAAAAACA
>CAXYZP010000407.1:0-1816 GCA_964293175.1 uncultured Sphaerochaeta sp. | reverse complement strand
TCTCTAAACAGGAGAGAGAACCCTGTATCGTCAATTCCCATTTCTTCTTGATGGACCCCACCGATTTAGACTCTCCCTACTGCCAGCTAGGCACCCCCTACGGGCTTGCTTTGAAGGATGGGGTAATTCTACTGCCACCGCTTAATCACCGCCCTGTGCTCCTTGTCGACAAGCAGGGGAAGACGCTAGTTAAGCAGATGGAACTGACGAGCCTTGTTGTTGAGATCGATGGGATACAGTACATCCACAACAAAAATGCTTTCTTTCATACTAGGCCCGAACTACGAGTAACCCCAAAACATACAGGGACAGATATCATCATCACCGAGGATAAGGTCGTTGCCATCAAGGCCGGTGGTGGAGCCACCATCCCTATGGCAGGCTTTGTTATCAGTGTTGAAAGCAACCTCGCCATTACCGATACACAGGTTACCTACCATGGACTGGAAGCCTATAGTTTTGGAGTGCAGGTGGGACCTTCCATGATGGAAGACCATAGGATGATAGGGACCCTTTGCTGTCCTTTCTATAACAAGACAACTGACAAGGTCCCTTTTCCCTCTACGATCTACCCCTTGCCGTTTGAGACGGCAAGAGCCGCTCGTATTGCAGTGGGAACCAATAAGGAGGGCGAAGCCGTCCTTATCTGGGGTGAGGGAGCAGGAAAACTCGCGTACAAGCCCAAGCAGGACAGTACGGGCTGCTCGCTTTTGGAGCTTGCTGAGTTCTGTAAATTGCAAGCGTATGATGATATCCTCAATCTTGATGGGGGAGGGTCTGCCCAGATTCTTTGGGAAGGGGTGAGGCATATGCAGATCTCTGATAGGTATGACCCTTCAGACCTTGAAGCTGAAAGGCCTATACCTTCAGCCCTTATACTACGATAAAAACAACTAGGTAGGGATGTATGGTAAGAACGACGAGTCAGGATAAGATGAAGATCAAGAATTACACTAGGATTCTTGAGGTCGTCATGGCCAATCCTGGCATAAACCGGAAGAAGGTCTCCCTTCTGACTAAGCTGTCCAATCAGACACTATCGAACCTTGTCAAAGAGCTGAGTGACTTCGGATATGTCTTGGAGTTCCCTCTTGAGGATACTCCAGGCTATGGGCGAAAGCCCATTGGCTTGAAAGTGAACTACAAGGCATTTCTGATCGTCTCACTCGAGTTCACCTACAACAGTCTCGGGGTGTATTTGAATACGGGTGACGGAGATGTCCTGCGATATGACAAGTATGCCTTGGACAAAAAGATGGATGTCATCACCATACTAAAAGAAGGTGCTGAAAAGGCTCTAAAGCATGCCCAGGGTAGGGTGTTTGCCATTGTAATGAGCGCTGAGGGTATCATTGACGAGGAAAATAAGAAGCTTGTCCACATCAAGGCCTTGGCCTTGAGGGATGTAGACCTGGGAAAAGAACTGGGATACCTGAATCTTCCTTTCTTTCTATTAAACGATAATAACCTTATATGCCACTATGTAAACCTTACAAATCCCGAGCCCCACAATTTCATGGTGGTCAAGCTTGATACGGGCATTGGTTGTTCGATCGCCTTGGACAGGCATATTCAGAAAACAAGTGCCAACAATATGCCAGGTAAGCTTGGTCATCTCAAGGTAACCAATGCTGATGAGGATATTACTTGCTGGTGCGGGGGTAAGAACTGTCTTTCTACGTTTATATCCAGAGACTTTCTTGAAGCCAAGTTCAATATGCCGTATGAAGAGGCCTTGAAGTTCATCCGCGATGGGGATACTTCTGGTTATTATGGGAAGATCATCACCTACCTTGCTCCAATCCTGGCAAATACA
>CAXYZP010000406.1:0-1827 GCA_964293175.1 uncultured Sphaerochaeta sp. | reverse complement strand
TGCCCACCGGTCCTAAGGATTTTCCTCTCCCTGCCCACTCGCTTGAAGGGGTCGGCCGGGTATTTCTTGACCCCTTCCAACAGATGGTAGCCGTTGTCAAACGTGCCTAGGAAGGTGGCATAGACCTTCTTGGCCGTCTGTACAAGAAGCATGTCGGGAGACAGCAACAGGGAAGGGCAACTCCCCCACTCCAATCCGAACAGGGATTGGTAGGCAATCACCACTGACAGGGAATCACCGAGAGTAGTCTTTCCCACCTCGCATATGCTTTGGGAAAAAGGGTTGAGCACCATTTGGACGATGGCGTATCCATCATTATCCTCCAACGCTTCCAACCCAACTACGGTGAGAGTCGGCCCATAGAGATCTACAATCCCTCCGCCCAGCATCACGTGGAAGGTTTTGGGGACTAGTGAGTCAAATGTCCTAATTCTGGATTCTCCGTAGAGGGTGGTTACGGGTTCGGTATTGTTCAAGGGATTCTCCTTCGTTTTTTGGGCCAATCACCGATCACTTGCTGAGACGACATGTCAAGCCAAGAGGGGCAAAGATCTTCAGGAACTTTTTCAGACTCATCGCTTTCATCCTATTGTCCTTCTGAAAACGGATGGCCCCATCCCATGCAGCAAAAAAGGCCTGCATCTCTTTTTTGTTCGCCTCAGGATCCAGCAAGCGCAATGCTAATTCTGCAGCATCTTTGGGAGTAAGCTTTCGATCCTGTTCCTGTTCACCGTTTTGCACAAAAGATTCCATTGATACCTTAATCCGCTCAAAAGGATCGTTGGGGGTCTTCCTAACGCCTTCCAGTAGCGCATATCCATTTTCCAAGCTCTGGAAAAATCTCCTGTATATCATTTCAGTAAAGGATTCAGAGAACAGGTCAGGAGGAAGCAGGAATGAAGGGCAACTTCCCCACTCAAGCCCATACAACGGAGAGAAGTCATCTGCAATCGTGCACGTCTCTCCCCTCGTAAAAGTACCCACTTCTTTTACCCATTGTGCGAAAGGATTAAGCATGATCTGAAGGATATTGTACTCCCCTGCAGCGGGCTGTTCTTCTATAACAACACAGGTCAGGGTTGGCCCAAAAGGATTTACAATGGCCCCTCCCATCAGAACAGTGGAGTTCTTCAGGATTGAGGGCCGAAATTTCCTCGTAATCGGAGTCTCATACATTTTCGTCAAAGATGCTTGGTTGCCCATAACGACCTCCAGGATGAGCAAATAATATAGTAGCAATGAGCGATATCCGCTGCACCCATGAATTGCCGGCCGGATATCTGAAAGGATACATTTCTGCTATTGTGCACCAACCCACGCTGAAATTCAAGGATCAATTTCCTGAAAAATGCTCCATAAAAGACCACAAGAAATAATGTATCTTATTTTAATATATAGACTTGCTATATTCTCCTCTTTGAGTGATTAATACAGTACGAAAAAAACACACCAAAGATGAGGTAGACGATGAAGACAGCAAGGTTTGGGATTGAGATAGAGATGACGGGCCTTTCACGCAAGGAGGCAGCAGAGGCTGCCCTCACGGTCCTTGGGGGCGAACTGCTCTATGGCGGGTCCTACTATGACACCTGGGTGCTCAGGGCTCCCGACGGCAGGGAATGGAAGTTCACCTACGACGGTTCGATCAGGTGCGAAAGCCGGGCACACGGGATCAGGACAAGCGCATCAAGGCTGTACAGCGTCGAGCTGGTCAGCCCGATCCTCACCTACGATGCGGACATCGAGACCCTGCAGGAAGTCATCAGGACACTCAGGAAGGCGGGGGCGTTCGCCAACAACTCCTGCGGCATCCACGTCCACCTTGAC
>CAXYZP010000405.1:0-1828 GCA_964293175.1 uncultured Sphaerochaeta sp. | reverse complement strand
CTTTACAATGTTTCATACTATCACCATACGGCTATTTGATTTTTCTGATCAACGAATGCTGGGGTAAAGCCATGATTGTTCTCCCTAATTATGAGGCTGTTTTATCTTTTTCCGTTCATGCTCATAGCAACATTCCCTGCAATGTTCAGCACATCCCAAGTCCGTGAGAAAGGTGGGGCATAACAAAAGTCTCCCATGGCAAGATCTTCAATGGTCCCTTTCAGGTGGATTGCCATTGCAAGGGTGTTCAACCGTAATGCCGCACCATTTTTACCGGCTATTTCTGCTCCTACGATCTCATGGGTTGTTGTGTCGTATATAACTTTTAGGAGGATGTCCTCTTGACCGGGGTAGTAGTTCGTTTGGTTTTTATCTTGTACCACTACACTGGAAGTCCCGCTGGTCTGATCACTCACTCCAGTTCTTCCCACCTCCAGATCAAATACTTTGACACATGCTGAGGAAAGAGTGCCCGGGTAGGCTCTGCCCTCACCTACAATATGTTCACCGATTACTCGACCAAGTTTGTTGGCTGAGGTAGCCAGAGGAGAATAGACAGGTTTTTTAGTCCTCATATCCTGTACTGCAGAGCAATCTCCGCTTGCATATATTCCCGGTAGTGAACTTCTTCCAAAAGAGTCGACAACAATAGCCCCATTAGGGAGCATCTTTATACCCGTGTCTGCTAGGAATGCTGTTTGTGGTCTCACTCCAATGGACAGGATTACTATGTCGCAAGGGTACTCATGTGAATCAGTGATCACTTTTGTAACAGCTTCATCACCTTCAAATGCTACAACCCGCTCATTATAAGCCACTGAAACACCCTTGCTGGCTATCTCCTCATGGATAAGAGCAGAGACCTCTTCGCTTACAGAAGCCTTGAGAGCTCTGTCTTCCAACTCAATGAGCGTGACCTGTTTGTTGGCTTTTCTGAGAGCCTCAACCAGTTCCAAGCCAATAAAACCAGCTCCGACAACCACTGCATTATCACCTTTCTGCATGAGTGCCCTTTTGATGGCATCCCCATCACTAAGAGTCCGTACCGTAAAGATGTTCTCTTTCTTAATTCCAGGTAACGGGGGGATCACAGGATATGCCCCGGTTGCTATAACCAGATTATCGTACTGATCCTGTATCGTAGCATGGTGAGAGTCCGTAAGGGTTATCTCTTTCTTAGTCACATCTACGTGAGTCACTGTGTGCTGTGTTTTCATCTGTATGCCAGATGCAATGAACTCTTCTTTTGTCCGGGAGAACATTTTTGTGTGATCTGAGAAGAATCCTCCGATGTAGTAGGGGAGGCCACATGCACCGAATGAGACGATCTCATCTTTTTCATAGACAGTTACCGTATGGTTGTTTCCTGCTCGTATGATTTTCGCAGCTGCACTCATGCCAGCACCGTTTGCTCCAATTACAATAGTATGCTTACTTGATTTCACTCTTGATCCCCTGTTTCTGAATTATACCCGAAGACCAGAGCGATGTGTAGGACGACCAGCATACAAGCAAAGCAATCAACAAGTCTCTGCTACAGATCTTTTTGTGAAGAGTTCGACCCTGTAAGAAATTCCTTGATCCTAGGGGAGAACATCTGGGCAAGCTGCACAGAGACGATAAGTTTTATGGTGTCTCCGATAAGAAAGGGAAGCATACCCGCCTGAATGGCTACTTTCCAGGAGAGAGAGCGATTGTATTTGAGAAAGGGAACACCAACTGCGTAGATGGCAAGGGTTGCTAGGGTGCCGAAGATGATACAGAGAAGTAGATAGGTTTTTTTATGTTCCCTGTTCTTTTTGTCTGTATCTGTTGGATTCTGTTCTGA
>CAXYZP010000404.1:0-1841 GCA_964293175.1 uncultured Sphaerochaeta sp. | reverse complement strand
CGCCTGTGGACTCCTGCGATCTCAATGGCTCCTGCCATACCTGCAAAGGCACCGCTGATGACCATTGCTATGACCAGATACCAGGTGACGTTTATGCCACCATAGCGAGCAGCTCTTGCACTTGCACCGGCAGCTCTCATCTTCATCCCTGTGGATGTTTTCCAAAGCAACAAGTAGATGAGGATGGCCAGGAAGATGGCAAAGAAGATACCGGTATGTAGGCGGGTCCCAGGGAGTCTGTCCAGCCAGATGTTTTTACTCAGACGCATGGACTGGGGAGTCCCGCTTCCTCCCAGTGAGGATTCCGCCGGATCGAGCATCGGCCCACGCAGAAAAAAGGTATAGAACTGTGCTGCTATATAGTTGAGCATAACAGTTGAAAGCAGTTCGCTTACCTGCAGTTTGGCTTTCAGCACACCCGGGATAAAACCCCAGAAGGCACCTGCCAATGCCCCACAGAGAACAGCCATAGGGAGGAGGACCGGCTTGGGGAGCTGAGGGAACAGGAGCGTAATCGCTGTGGTTCCCAAGATGCCCATGGCCATCTGGCCCTCGGCTCCGATGTTGATGATTCCGCTGCGGTATGCCACTGCAATACCCAGCGCTATAATAGAGAGCGGAATTGCCCTGATGAGCACCTCTGAGAGTTGCAACGTGGACTTCAGCGGTTCAAACAGTATGACCGCATAGGTCTTCAGTACGTCTGCACCAATAGTCCAAAGGATGATGGCCCCGATCAACATAGCTGCCAACATGGCCAGAATGATAATCGCGACCTTGTACGTAATCTTAAATGTTCTGGTCATCTTTCACTCCTGCCATGAGAATACCAAGGCTTCTGCGGTTTGCATCCTTACGGTCCAATACCTGCTGGATCTCTCCCTTGAATATTACCGCTACGCGGTCTGAGAGGTCCAGGATTTCATCCAGTTCCTCACTGACAAGCAGTATTCCAATGCCTTCCTTGCGTTTCTCCAACAGCTGACGGTGGATAAACTCTGCAGCACCTAAATCCAGTCCTCTGATCGGATAGACAGCGATAAGAAACTTGGGCTCTCTGGATATCTCACGGGCCAGGATGACCTTCTGGATATTTCCTCCAGAGAGAGAGCCTGCCGCAACGGAGATGTTGGGACTGCGTATATCGAACTTGACTCTGAGGTCAGTGGCATTGCGCTCTATCTCCTTGTTTCTGAGGAAGGTGCGCTTGGAAAATTCCGGGTGTGATGCATCCTTGAGAATCAGGTTCTCCTTGATGGAGAAGGAGGGTACGATCCCTTCGGTATTACGCTCTTCAGGAATGTATCCCATACCTGCTTCGATCACGTAGTGGGGGCTCTTGTTTGCAAGGTTCTCCCCATAGAAGAGAATCTCGCCACTCTCTACCTTTCTCAGGCCGTTGATGGCTTCAGCGAGTTCTCTCTGTCCGTTGCCGGATACCCCTGCAAGCCCGACGATCTCGCCTGAGCGAATCGCAAGATTAAGCTTGTTGAGGGCTAGGAACCCACGGTCGCTCTTTACATTCAAATCTTTGATGTTCAGCACAACCGCTCCTTCACAAGGAGGTTCCTCGTTAAGGGGTAGTTCGACTTCATGACCGGTCATGAGTGCTGCAATGTCACTTGGTGAGTGGTCGGTGGTGTTGCCCTGGAAGACAACCGCACCATGACGCAAGATAGTAATGGTATTGGAAAGGTCCTTCACTTCCTGCAGCTTGTGGCTGATGAAGATGATGGAGAGTTCGCTCGCCATACGTTTGGGCAGTACTATCAGCTCGTCGGTCTCTTGCGGGGTAAGGGCGCTGGTAGGTTCGACAAGAATGAGGGACTTTGCACGGAGAC
>CAXYZP010000403.1:0-1842 GCA_964293175.1 uncultured Sphaerochaeta sp. | reverse complement strand
CGATCCCCATGGAGAGAAGTCCCCCCAAGGCCCAAGTCGAGCGGGTGACCGATGTTACGACCGAACCGGCTTCTGTTACCCCCAGATGAAGTGGATAGGCACTTTGAGAGGAGAACAGCTTGTTAGCCTCATAGGTTGTCTCCACATCACTGGCCTTCAAAGAGACCACAGAGTTATAAAATCCCAAGCTTTCAAACCACCCTAGGTACTCCAAGGCGGAATTACTCATCAAAAGCGGCATCGGCTCATTACCTTTGGGCAGGGAGCCACTGTTCAGGCCGATTCGTATGGCTACGTTGTGGTCCAAGGCGCTCTTCACCACCTCATCAACCTTCCATCGAGCTCCGATATTACCGGGGTTGATGCGTATCTTATGGGCACCGCATGCAATTGCATCCAGTGCTAGCTTATAGTCAAAATGTATGTCGGCCACCAAGGGGATGGGGCTATGGTTGCAGAGCCAGGAAAAGCTGTCATGGTCCTCAAGGCTCGGATAGGAGAATCGCAGGATGTCACATCCCATGGAATTCAAGGTTCCTATGCGTCTAAGCAGTTCATCCAATGCATCCTTATCGTGCGGAATTGCACTGTCATACATGGTTTGCACCAGTACGGGCAGATCCTTCCCTAATGTTTTATCGCCTATAGTTGCTATATGTATATCTCTCATGATACTTCCTCTCTTTAACGCTACCAACTCTACCTTTTTTGCCCTTCTTTGTTAAGGGCTTGTAAACGTTTGTATAGCTAGTATCAGTCTGTAATGGTAAATAGGAGTTTTCGCACTAATGAACTTTTCCCTTGCGTTTCCATACCCACAGTATGGGGCTCTCCTGGCATAAACAGGGCAAAATGTCCCTTCTTAGCATGAATTACCCCAATAGGGTCAGCTGCAAGACTCGCCTTACCATCCTGGTCAAAGGCAATAGAGCGGGCATGCTCGCGCCAGGAAATGGCCATGAGCTCCTCACCGTACAGCATGACGTGTATCTGAGTCTTTTCTTCATAGACCTGATACAAACGTGGTTCTGCTGAACTAGTATATTCTACAAGCTCACAAAGTATACGGGAATCTTGGGTAGGGATCAGGCCCAATGAAGCATCTTCCCACTGTTTTGACTCTAGGATAGTCATAACAGAGGGGAGTTCATCAATAAGGGAATTATAGTGGGAAAGGGATGAAAGCTCATCATAGATCATCGGTGTACCTCTTTTTCTGATACCCTTCAGTATACAGGTTTCAGAAAGAAGGACAAGATTGATCAAGATGAGCTTTTCTAGAAAAAGGGTTGATACCTATAGCACTCACTGTGCCATTGAGACATTATCGTCTGGTCATCAGCAGCAACAGACCAGAAACAACTGCAGCAGCCCCTCCGATGAGGTACCACATGGTCTCCTTACCGAATTTGAAGCCTAAAAATGAGCGAATTGACTCTGATAGGGATTGGGAGGCGAAATATCCACCAACAATTAGAGCCACACCGCCGACAAACAAAACAATTCCAAGTATTCGTGTCATATAAACCTTCCTTTTTCATTGCCGAACATTCGTTTTCTGATACTCTACAGAAAGAGCAAAGACCTCATCTGCCCATCATTACAAACAGACCGGAAACTACTGCAGCGGCTCCACCAATGATATACCACATGGTCTCTTTTCCAAATTTAAACCCTAAAAAGGAACGAACCGACTCTGAAGTAGACTGGGAAGCAATATATCCTCCCACAAGAAGAGCCGCACCACCTACCAGCAACAAAATTCCAATTACTCGAGAACTCATACTCACCTTCCTTGTACATCTCATACATTCGATCACTGATGATCTCAACGGCATGGAA
>CAXYZP010000402.1:0-1849 GCA_964293175.1 uncultured Sphaerochaeta sp. | reverse complement strand
TGGAGTGCAATGGATGCGCTCGCAGAGGCGCACCCACCAAGGCGAGGCGAAGGTTCTTTAGCGGAGGTATCTTCCCTTCGTATGTCATGTCCGCCTCCCCTAGGTAGATGCCGCTGTAGGGGTGGCTTACCCCAAGTTCAGTTCTTAGGAGAGCTAGTTCTTTTTGTTCTACCGAAAAGTATAGGGTATGATGAGAATATGTTGCACTTTCCTGAACTTTTAGAGGTAGGGTGGGGCAGGTAACTCGTTTGGCTAGGGTGGTATCATCGGTTTTTCCCAGTAGGATACTACTTTCTAGGGCTCTGAATGTGGTGTGTCCGCTTATAGAGAAGAGGACTCGACGAATCTCTTGTATTTTGAGCCTGACATGCTGAGGTAGTAGCAGTGCATAATAGATTGACATATTTAGAGCATACTGACAAACTTAGGGCTCTTCAAGGTCGAAAAGTTACAAAAGATAGGTCCTTTGTCTTTACACAAAAGTTATTATCTGGTAATTTGGCTAAGGTTGAAGTCCTAATCGCAATAACCTTGCAATTATGCTCACGGGTAAGCCCGTGCAAGGATAGCCTTGACTTTGACAGGCCCCATTTCGGCCAACGAATGAATTTATTTGGATAAGGTGGATATACTATGGCTCGTAGATGTGAGATTTGCGGAAAAGGAACGATTGCTGGAAATAGTGTTCCAAGAAAAGGTCAGGCCAAGAAGAAAGGCGGCGTAGGCCAACACATTGGCGTAACCACAAAACGCACATTCCGCCCCAATCTTGTGACAGTAAAGACTTTGATAAAGGGTGCACCTCGCACTATCAAGATCTGTACTCGTTGCCTTAGAAGCGGAAAGGTCGAGAAGATCGTATAACTTTTTTAGTATACGGTACTCGAAAATGAAGGGCCCTGAGGGGCTCTTTTTTTCGTACATGCTTTTTTGAGAATCAATTGGCGAAGATGTGTATAAACGCTTCTGGGCACTACCAATTGCAGTAGTTTTTTTTACGCTTCTCCGATAAGGTAAACGCTAGGGAGGGCACTTGTGGTGGATACTATCAGAATACATGCAGTTGAAGGTTCGAACCTAGTCTCGAAGAGTGGATGCGAAAAGCTTGTCACTATGTTCCAGGCGCAGAAAGAGAGTCATCAGGTTTTTGTCATCGCACCCTTGAGAGATACCTCCCTGGAATTGGGGACCCTGCTCTCCCATGCCCAGAATCATGATGAAAGGCTCTGGTCTGAACTGGAGAAAACCTTCTCCCTCTGGACTAAGCTCACCGAGACACTGCTCTCTCCCCTAGCAGGGGAAAAGGTGCTCCAACGCATCCAGAAAGGTTTTTCCGATATGGAAGACCTGTTGCGGGCTGTCTGGCTTGTTGAGGACATTTCCCTGGGATCCCAGCAGTATATAGACAAGGTGCTTGGTTCCTGGGTAGCTGACCTCTGTTGCCACTATTTTGCATCCCGTGGCATCACGGGTGACGTTCTTGACTTTCCCTCTGCCATGCAGATAACCGATCTCACCGTTCAAACGCTCTTTGTCTATGGAAAACTTCCTCAGGCAGAGAAGAGTGAACCACATGAAGGCTTCAGCGAGTATGCTGCCGCCCTGCTTGGCTCCCAGCTAGGCTCAAGTGGCGTAACCTTCTGGAATACCCTCTCCTTGCTCAGAAATGCCGACATAACAGAAGTTCCCTCATCATTGGTAATACCTTCTCTTTCCTATTCTGAAGCTACTGAGCTCTCCTTCTTTGGAGCCCCCATAGTTCATCCCCAGGCCCTGTTGCCTGCGATGAATGCCTCCATAGATGTACAGCTCAAATGGTGGGGCGATATCAAGGCAAAGGGCAGTGTCA
>CAXYZP010000401.1:0-1853 GCA_964293175.1 uncultured Sphaerochaeta sp. | reverse complement strand
TTTCCAATCTCGCTGAATTGCACAAACACAAGGTTTTATAATACATATAGCTCAAGACCCTACTTTTGAAGAATATACGTCATACAAGACAAGAACATACCAATGCTGCAGAACCAATGTGCAGAAATATCCTTGAATGTAGTATCTCAACTGCAAACTATAGGTATGTTGACTTTTATATTGCAAGCAGTTATATTGTGCTATATGGAGATTACAACTATGAAAAATCAATTTTTAGAAAGCATTGCGCTCAGGCGATCGATATATAACCTTGGCAATACCCTACCCGTTTCAAAAGATGAGGTAACCAAGACAATTCAAGAGGCAATACGCACCAGCCCTTCCCCATTCAACTCACAGAGCGCTCGCGCTGTCATCCTGTATGGAGATGAAAGCAAAAAGGTATGGAAGTTTGTACTTGATGCCCTGCTGAAGATTGTTCCAGCGGATCAGATTGAGGATACCAAAAACAAGATAGCTTCCTTTGATTCTGGTGTTGGCACTGTCTTGGTATTCGAGGAAATGGCAGTAGTCAAGAATCTGCAGGATGCTATGCCTCTGTATAAGGAAAACTTTGCCCTATGGAGCCATCATGGCACTGGGCTTACACAGTTCTCCATATGGTCCGCCCTAGCGAACATCAAGGTGGGAGCATCGCTTCAGCACTATGGTAACCTCATAGAGGATGCCGTGAAAAAAGCTTGGGATTTGCCCTCCTCTTGGTCTCTCATTGCCCAGATGCCCTTTGGTTCCATCAAGAGTCCTGCAGAAGAGAAGACCTTCCAACCTATAGAAGAGAGAGTTCTCGTAAAAGGATAGTACGTTCTTATGGTTAGATCCACAACTGACAAGGATAGCTTTATATAGCTATCCTTGTCAGTTTGTTCATGTTTGTATATTTGCATCTTTCTTCTGTTCTGGTTTCGACCTATGATGGGTATGGAGGAAACAGAGATGAAACCTAATGATAGTATTGTTACCTATTACCATACATACGAATCCCCATTCGGACCCATCACACTAGAGAGTGACGGGAAAGCCCTGACACGCTTGGATTTTGGACTAGGAGAACAGCGCAACCCTGTTTTCTCTTTCTTGGACATATTCAACAAGGCAAAAGAGCAGCTAGACGAGTACTTCTCAGGTGAAAGGAAAGCTTTTACGATTCCTTTGAAGACTGTGGGTACCGTCTTTCAAAAACAGGTGTGGGATGCCCTTTTGCAGATTCCTTATGGAGAGACCCGCTCGTATGAGGATATTGCGATCCAGATAGGAAATCCCAAAGCATGTCGCGCCATCGGCATGGCAAACAACCGGAACAATATCGGCATCATCATCCCCTGTCACCGGGTCATCGGAAAGAATGGCTCGCTGGTTGGGTATGCAGGTGGTCTTGATAAGAAGATCGCATTGCTGGATTTAGAAAAAAAATATAGGTAAGTGCATAGTACAAAGAACACTCCCTTACGGGAGCGTTCTTTAGTGTATGTGAACCGTTGTTCGGTAGCTTCTTATTGCAGAGCAAGCAAGCTAAAGACCAAGGTAAAGAGTGCTACGGTCTCTACGATACCAATGACGATAAAGTAGTTGGCTGTTCCCTTTCCTGTCTCTGCCAAAGCATCACAAGCACAAGCACTGGTCTTACCCTGCATCCAAGCAGAAAGTCCAATGGCCGATCCACCAAAGACACCAACGCCAAAAGCGAGCATGGGAGAAGCACCGGCGGCAATCGCTGCGGCGATAAAGTTCATAAGCAAGAAGCCGTAAACGGTCTGGGTCAGGGGAGCCCCTGCGAAAGCGACCATAATAAACGGTGCGGGCTTACCGTTTGCATAACATTTTTTCTAGCCGCC
>CAXYZP010000400.1:0-1861 GCA_964293175.1 uncultured Sphaerochaeta sp. | reverse complement strand
TGATCATCAATACCAATGGGGGGGACAGCACTTCCCAGTACGGGCTTTTGAGCAAGGCCCTTGATATGCTCTGTTCCCACCAGGAGTTGGTCGCCAGGATTCTTATCCAATTTGTCCTGAGGCTGCTTGATATCTGTGGGCTGCAGGCTGACTTCACCAGGTGCCCCCTGTGTGTGCGTCCCTACGCACCTGAGGAGATCCTCAGGTTCAATTCGCAGATGGGAAGCCCCTGTTGCGAAGGGTGTGCCACCTTGGACTCGGCTATGGTGCTCGGACCCGGGGCCAGAAGGTATCTGACCCTCACCAAAGGGATGGACTTCCATCGAGCTGTCTCTGTGGAGCTCAGCGAACGGGCGACGCTTCGTATGAAGACGTACATGTTGCGCTATGCATCGCTGGTAAGCGGCAAGGAGCTGAAGACGCTCGCCGGTGGGATGCTTGAGCATCTGTTTTGATTGAGAAAATTTATTGTAAGGTTGTTATATACATATGGAATGGAAAAAAAAGGCTGTAGCGTCCCAGGACGTGAAGCATCTGCATGAGCAGTACGGTTTGGATCCTTTGTGTTCTTCGATTATGGTCAGGCGTGGTCTGACCTCCCCCGATCAGGTTAAGTTTCATCTTGAGAGTGAACTGACCTATTTGCATAACCCTTTCCTGTTTGACGACATGGAAGAAGTTGTCGACCGTATCAACGGTGCCGTCTCCGAGGGGGAGAAGGTGAGGGTCTTCGGTGACCGTGATGTCGACGGTATCACCAGTACGGCCCTGCTCGTGCAGGAACTGCAACGTATGGGCATTGATGTCTCCTACAGGGTCCCTGAGGGCGATGAACCCTATGGCCTGACCACCGAAGGCGTCGATACTGCTTTTAAAGATGATGTCACGCTTATCATTACCGTTGACTGCGGTATCTCCAACAACAGTGAGATAGCTCATGCCAAGACGCTGGGAATAGATACAATCGTAACCGATCACCATCTCGCAGGGGAGGAACTTCCTCCCGCCTTGGCCATCATAGACCCCAAGGTTAGTGGGTGTGGTTACCCCTTTGAGCACCTTGCCGGATGTGGGGTCGTAGCCAAGGTCATCTGGGCTCTGCGTTTCAGCCAGACTGATTTCTACCATGAGGAGTGCATCCTGCTACATGCTCAGCCTGGCCATGATACGGTTATTATCCAGGCTATGAGGGTTGAGAACCTTCTGGTCACCGACCGGGTCATTGAAGAGATCAACCCGGGGCTTCTCTCACCCTCGCAGAGCAAGGTCCTTAAGTTCCTCTCTGCCGGGGTGCCCATCCTTGTCTTGGATGCGGCTTCCGAACTTGCCCAGCTGCGGCAGGCTTTTGGCAAG
The DNA here is from genome assembly GCA_964293175.1 of uncultured Sphaerochaeta sp. Taxonomy (GTDB): domain Bacteria; phylum Spirochaetota; class Spirochaetia; order Sphaerochaetales; family Sphaerochaetaceae; genus Sphaerochaeta. Next base: position 508 of record CAXYZP010000400.1, on the reverse strand, counting down.
AGCGTAGAGATACATCTTGTCGATATGCGAGGTGAGATGGAGAGTGTCATGCCTGTCATCAAGGGGAAGAGTGTCTTTGCCCTTTCGAATATCAGCAGGGCACTCAAGTACAGCGTGCATGGCCGTGATGAGCTGCAGGTACTATTTTCCTTGTTCAGTGCATACTCCATTAAGAAACACCCCTTGTTGGACAGTGGCTATGATGCGATCCTCGATCTCGTAGCCATCGGTACCATCGCCGACCTTATGCCGATGGAGGATGAGAACCGCCTTTTGGTAAAGCGCGGTCTCAAAGTCCTTGCTCAAGGCAAGAGGGAAGCTCTGCTTCCTCTCTTTACGATGCAAAATCTTATTGGAAAAGTCCTTTCCACCAGCGATATCTCCTGGCAGATATCTCCGGTTATCAATGCTTCGGGCAGGATGGGCAGACCCTCCTTGGCCGTTGATATGCTGCTTGCCCCCGATCTCGGTGTTGCAGAACACCTGGCAGGGGAGCTTCTGGCCCTGA
>CAXYZP010000399.1:0-1870 GCA_964293175.1 uncultured Sphaerochaeta sp. | reverse complement strand
AAGGAAGTTTCTTCCCTTATGTAGGGGGGAACAATACCGAAGGCAATTGCTTTCACACACGTTACGGAAAGTCATTAGGAGGTAACTATGACTGGTATGAAGAAGATTTCTATTTTGGCTCTTGCTCTGCTCTTGGTCGTTTCTTCGGCCTTTGCACAGGGAGCTAAAGAGGACGCGGCTGCCACCGGGCAGGTAGAATTGACTGTTTTGAACTACATCGACATGTCAGAGCCCAACAGCGCAAATGAAGTTGCAATGATCTGGGACAAGTTCAGTGCAGAGAATCCTGATATCAAGATTGTTCGTGAAGACCTGTTCAACGAGCCTTTCCACCAGAAGACTGAAGCCTACGTCGCAAGCGGACAGCTTCCTGACGTCCTCTACATGTGGCCCAGTGGTCGTTCAACCAGCCTTCATACAACCAAGAGTGTAAAGGACCTCATGCCCCTTCTTGAAAAAGACGGTCTTGTTGATTCTTACAACACTGCTACCTTGGCACCTCAGTTTGGTGGCTATGTAGGGGAGCTCCCCAATGGTATCACCACCACTCACATGCTCTATGTGAACACCAAAGTTCTCAGAGAGAATGGTTTGGCAATGCCTGAGAGCTATGCAGACATGAAAGCTATGGTCGCTCCTTTGAAAGCAAAGGGCATCGACTTGATCGCCATGGATAACATGGACGCTTGGGTTATGCAGAGCTGTCTCTTCTCAATGGTCGTTGGTCGTTTCGGTGGTGCTGAATGGTATCCAGCTCTTGAAAGTGGCAAGACCACCTTCAACGATGCATGGTTCATTAACTCACTCAAACTGATCGAGGACATGTATGCATCGGAGATGATCAAGCGTAACAGCCTTACCAGCCCTTACGGCTCAAGCCGTGGTCGCTTCGCTTCAGGCAAAGCAGCTTTCTACATCGACGGTGACTGGTCAACTGGTGCTTTCCAGACTGATATCACCACAGGCCAGGCTCTGGTCGATCGTGATGCACAGGCTAATGACTTTGATATGATCGTCATGCCTGCTCTTCCTGGTGAAGTTATCAGCAATTCCAATAGTGGTGTTGTCGGCACTGGTTATGGTATGAGTGCTAACCTTGCATCTGGTTCTGCTAAAGAAGCTGCTGCTTGGCGTTTGATTAAGTTCCTGCAGGGTGAGTATGTTCAGACCTACCGCCTTTCAACAGGTGCTTCCTTCCCCTCCAACCTCAACGTTGATGTGGCTAAGGTCGTTAAAGAAGCTAATCTTGAGCCTTTCGTAGCCAAGAGAGCTGCTTACTATGAGAAGTACAACACGATCACTCCTGTTATCGATGGTGTACTTGCCGGTGATGTCTACAATGTCATCAACACTGGACTTCAGGAAATTGGTCTTGGAAAGAAGAGTCCTGCCCAGGTCGGTAAAGATGTACAGAAAGCATGGGATACTTGGAAAGCCAATAACTAAGCAGCTGTAGTAGTAGAATCTAGAGAGAGAGGGACCAGCGATGGTCCCTCTTTTGCGCGTCAGGAGACACCTGTTGTATCCATACATTTTCAGAAATGAGATGGCATGGCTGCAAGGTTCTTGGCATATCCATTCACTTGTAAAAGAAAACAGAAGATGCCAGCGGTAAATCCTCTGGCATCTTCTGCTCGTGAATACTTGTTTTAGATACTACTTTTCAGCTACCTGCTGCTCCCGTAGAGATCGAACACCTTAAGGTTGTCCTTGAACTCCTTGAGGGTGATCTTCTCCCGTGTCTTGAAGATAACCATCTTCTGGGCAGTGGGTCTTACACTGAAGAGGTTGTCACTGAAGGTTCCTTTGAGTTTTCCTGCATCGAGGGCGACCTCGAAGGCAGGTGCCTTGCTGCTGAGCGTTACAGAGA
>CAXYZP010000398.1:0-1880 GCA_964293175.1 uncultured Sphaerochaeta sp. | reverse complement strand
CACCTTGATGATCGACCCGATACGGGCAGCTCTCTCGGTCATAGCATCATCTATGGCAACAATGGGAACCTTGATGAAAGGTCGTATGCGCTGTACTGCAGGAGTTAGGGTCGTACAGGTCACCACAATGAGGTCAGCTCCTGTCAGTTCACAGGACTTGATGTCGTTAAAAAGACGGTTGTGGTTTTCTATGGAGAAGATACCGGTTTCTCCGGGATCTGATGCAAGAAAATCATCAAGCAGGTTGAAGATCTTAAGCGGTTCCCCTACGACCTCTTCCAATAGCTCCGGAAATGTTCCGAGCACCGGGCGAACTGTATAAATTATAGCTACTTTTTTCATGGTCACCTCCTGCATAGTATAAAGAAAGAGAAAACAAATACATATTTCTTAATGGTCATCGTAAATGAATTGAGGGATGAAAGGGAACTCCCCTTCACCCCTCAAAAAATGGCAAGACTATATTCTAGTAGATGTTAACAAGCTTACTTGTCTTTACCAATGGACACAAGATAATCGGCCTGGAACTGTGCACCATATGCCTTGAAAGCATTATGGTCCATGAAATCAGGAACGAGTTTCTGCTTCTCAATATAACCCTTGGTCCAAGCATCCTGCTCAGAAACCTGTTTGAAGACATCACTCCAGTAAGCGACAGCCTCTGCACTCATGGTCTTAGGACCAACAACAGATCTCCAGTTGGGGACCTCAACGTTCTTATAGCCAAGCTCTTTAAGAGTAGGGGCAGAACCGAGGTTTCCAGGGAAACGGCTGGTGGAAAGAGCAAGGATTGGGGTAATCTTGCCAGCTTCAACATACTGTGATGCTGCGGCAGGCTTGCTGATAAGAAGGTCGAAGTGATCACCGAGGATTGCAGTGATGGCACTACTTGAAGAGTCGTGTGTCACGTATGCAAACTGATCCATAGAAACTCCCAGTTCCTTGGCAAGTGCAGCATGACAGCCGATGTCGTCACCTTTGGAACCAGCGAGTGTAATGTTCTTGCCATCTTTCAGGGCAGCAATAACTTCTTCAAAACTTGAGTAGGGGGACATTTCATTGATGAAAATCAAATGCTTGTCTACTGCAAGGTGTGCGATGGGCTGGAAGTTCTCAAAGCGGTTGTTTGTGTTCTTAGCCATTGGCATAAGGCCACCACTGTTGAAGGTCAGCAGGGTATGGTCCGCCTGAGCTCCGGCCTTCATGTTGGAAACAAAGTGACGGCCAACTTCACCAGCACCATCAGTCTTGTACTGGATGACAATATTCTGATCGTTGATGAGTTTCTCGGCAACCATGATGTCCTGCAGTGTGCGGGTAAAAATGTCAGAACCACCACCGGGGGAGCTGGTCACAGTCCACTCAATATTTCGTGAAGGAACAAATGCTTCGGGAGCCGAGGAACCGGCCTCATTTTGGCCAGCTGCAAAGGCCGGAATAACAAGCAACAGGGCTAATGCCAGTACGATTGCGAATTTCTTCATAATTTCTCTCCTATTTTTTTACTTAAGACACCAATTGTCTCAAAATACCTAGTTAATTGCTCTTATGAGCAGGTCGAATCTTCTTCAGCAAAAACTTAATGACCGGTGTCATGAGGATCGCAAGCAGAACAATAATAAGGAAAGCTGAGATCGGCTTTTGGAAGAAGATATCAAGACTTCCATGGCTGATAATGAATGACTTACGCATGTTTGACTCAAGCAAGGGAGCCAAGACAAAGGCAAGCAGCATCGGAGCCGTGGAGTATCCGTTCCTATCCAGGACATACCCGAACAGACCGGAAAAGAACATTACCAAAACCCCATACATGGAGTTTGAAGTGCTATAGCTACCTACAATACAGACAACTGTGATGCAAGGTACCAGAATCTTTACAG
>CAXYZP010000397.1:0-1881 GCA_964293175.1 uncultured Sphaerochaeta sp. | reverse complement strand
TGCGTTGTGACGTAGCTGCAAACAAACATCTGCTCGATGAACTGGGCGAACCTGAAGAGATACAACACTCTGCCCAAGATCTTTCTCTGTTGCAAATTCGTCTTTCAGACTGGATTACATCATTTTGGAAGGTACAAGGGACTCCTAAAACCAAGGCGGTACAACCCGGAAGAAAGAAATGGCTCTTGGTACTTATCCTTGGGATTGGAGGCGTTTTCTCGTATCTGGGTATGGCGTTTCATCCGGGATTGTATATCCTGGGTGTTGCTTTCATGCTGCTCAGTGTTGTCATGCTTGTACCCTCTCCAAGTAAAAGCAAAGAGTATAAGAGAGCGGAGCAAGCTCTCCAGCAAGCAAGACAGGAAGCAGAAAAACTTTTCACCCAGCTTGATCGAGAAGGGCCCGTTTCTTGGACGCCTGAGTTTTGTCATAAGATTTCAGGTGAACTGAGCTCTGAGATAGCTGCTCTGCACAAGACAGAACAGCTGAATCAGAGAAGAAAGCTTGCAGAAGGACATCTTGGTCTTGCACTACAAAGATTACAGGTGTGGACGTTATCTTGGCAGAAAGCTGTCAATGCCATAGGTTTGAAGGATGACGAAGCGAACCTGGAAGGATCGCAGTTCTTCCATTTTGCAGAACGTCTGCAAACATGGAGTACCTACCCCCTTTATTTTGTAACATCCCAAGAGGTCTTATCGGTAGGGCAGAAGGAGAGGGTGCGTATTTTGCTCTTGTTGCAGGCTGAACTGGAAACCCAAGAGAGTGAGATTACCACTTTGCAAGCAATGGGTGATAGTCTGATCAAACGTTTCAATGAAGCTCGGTCTTTGCACACTATGCTTGGGGAAAATGAGAGCAGGTTATCCGCCTCCCATAAGGCCTTCCTTCTGAGTGAAAGCGCTATCAAGGAGTTTTGGAAGAGTATCGGCTTAGCATTTGGGGATGAGACAACCCTTAGAGACCTTGTCAGTAATCTCGGGGTGTGGAATGACCTCAGGTATTCGTTGAAACACAATCGTAGCCTCTACAGTCAGAAGAGCCAAGATCTGCCAGAGGCTTTAGAGTTAGCAACGAAGCATACTTTTTCCGACCTCTCTGATGCATTGGACAAGGTTGTACAGCAACAAAAGGCATTGGAAGAGAAGAGGGTGGAACTAGGAGGCTTGCGGGCAACCTTTGACGCCTTGGCCTCTAGTTCTGACCTTTCTACAGCACTTCTGAAACAGGAGTCCGCAACCTTGGATCTGGAAGACTTTCGAAGTGAGCAGGTCATGGCAAGGATGATAGCCTCTCTTGCAAGCGATCTGAAAAAAGAGAGTGAGGAGAAGTTCCAACCTCAGGTGCTCAAGCATGCGAGTACGTGGCTCAGTGATATCACCAACCATAGGTATACGCTCTCTGCAAACAACGAGGGATTTTTTGCCACTGATACCATCATGGCAAAAAACTACAACCTCGATGAACTATCCAGTGGAACGAGGATACAGCTACTTTTCTCCATCAGGATGGCTTTCATCACGATGCAGGAAGAGACCAGCGGGGTAAACCTCCCCATTTTCTTAGATGAGCTGCTGGCTAACAGTGACGACGATAGGGCCCTTGCCATAGCCCAGGCCATTGGCAATATAGCGAAAGAGCGGCAGGTGTTTTATGTCACTGCCCAACGCGATGAAGTGGAAAAGCTCAAGACAATAGCAACCTCTGAGGTAACTGTTATCTCCCTTGAAGACTTAAAAAGAGCGTTTAAGGTATCGAATGTTCCTTTACAGGAATATGTCTACAGTAAGAAAGAGGTGCCCTCCGCACTAGAAGATTACCAAGTGTATGGAAGAACTCTCTCTGTAGCAGGTGCCTCGTTGTGGGGAACTATAGAGTCCC
>CAXYZP010000396.1:0-1888 GCA_964293175.1 uncultured Sphaerochaeta sp. | reverse complement strand
TTTCTATGAGGCGGCTGAAGTATGGGATGATCGTAGCGTTGATAGCGCCTTCTGCCAAGATCTTGCGGAAGTTGTTGGGGATATTGAAGGTGAAGTTGATCACGTCAGCGGTGCCGCTAGCTCCGAAAACAGAACCGATGATCCTTGCCCTTACGATGCCAAGCACCCTACTTGTTAGGGTGCAAAGCATCACTATGACACTGCTTTTAGCCGCAGCTTTATCTTGCGTAGAATCTTGCAAGGTAATCCTTCTTAAACGAGGTGAACCTGTCTTCGGCAATTGCCTCTCTGACCTTCTCCATGAGCCGATAGAAATACGTCAGGTTATGTTCGGTTGCAAGCATGCCTCCGAGCATCTCCCCTGTCTTTATCATGTGGTGCATATAGGCGCGCGAATACTGCGTACACGCTGTGCAAGGACACCCCTCCTCCAGAGGAGAATGGTCAAACTTATGTATGGCCTTCTTAAGGACCACTACCCCATCATCGGTAAAAATGGCGCCATTACGTGCCATGCGGGTAGCCAAGACACAGTCAAACATATCAATGCCATTCTCTACTGCCTCAAGGATATAGTCAGGGCTTCCGATACCCATGACATAGCGGGGCTTCTCGCGCGTGACAATTTCAGAGGTATAGGCAAGAAATTCGCTGTACTGCTCGGGACTCTCCCCTACGGAGAGTCCGCCTATGGCAATGCCTGGAAAATCCATGCTGTTGAAAAACTGTGCACTCTCTTTTCTCAGTTCCTTGTAGAAGTTTCCCTGCACAATACCAAAAAGATTGCCTTTGAAGCTTTCGCCGAGCTCTTCTCTGTGAGTAAGGGCTCGTTGTGCCCAGTTGTGCGTGATGTGCATTGCCTCTGTAGCAGCTTTCAGGCTGATATCAGGGGCAGTGCAAACATCGAGGCACATGGCGATGTCGCTACCTATGGTCTTTTGGATGTCGACCACCTTCTCAGGCGTAAAGAGATGTTTGGAGCCGTCAATGTGGCTTTGGAAGTTAACACCCTTCTGGCTGATCTTCCTAAGGCCTGAAAGGGAGAAGACCTGAAAGCCACCGCTGTCGGTAAGCAGGTTATGGTCCCAATGGGAGAAGTTGTGCAGACCTCCGAACTGTTGGAGTACCTCCATGCCAGGGCGCAGGTAAAGATGATAGGTGTTTCCTAGGATAAGCTTATATCCGATCTTAGCCACATCCTGGTGATACATCCCCTTGACTGTGCCGTTTGTGCCAACCGGCATGAATACGGGGGTCTGGACCACTCCATGACCAAGGTCGAGCAAGCCGAGCCTTGCGTTACTATTTTTGTCTTTATGGGTTTCTGTAAATATTTTCTGCATGTTGCCTCAACGAAGAACGAGTCGTTCTGATATTGCTATCGATACTATCACAATCATGGGGATTACCATACCCCATACAGGTTCTATGACTCCCTGTTTTGCCATGATAAGGGTTACCATCTGCACCACATAATAGATGACTGCGATGAACAAGCTGGTGATAATGCTAAACAGAAGTACATTTTTCTTATACCTGTAGTTTATCGTACAGGCGATAAAGATCATGACAAGGGGGATGAGGGCACCCAGTACCCGTGTGGCAAAATCAGTGGCTGCCTCATACCAGAGCTTGGGATTGAGAAAGCGTATCTTCTGTAGGTAATCCAGCGCAGCTGAAAACTCCATAGTCTTGATATCGCTTGATATGTTTCGGAAATAACTGGGTTCCAAGTCAAAGCTCTCTATGACCACAGAGTTTTCCCTTCTCGAATCAACCTGACGCTCGGTAACATCAAAGTTGTGGATGACCGCATCAGAGAGCGTCCAAACCCTACTCTCTTCATCCCAAGAGGCGGAAGTGGCATCGATACGGCTTTGTAGCTGTC
>CAXYZP010000395.1:0-1895 GCA_964293175.1 uncultured Sphaerochaeta sp. | reverse complement strand
TTGGTTGACTATGTCAAAACCTCTCCATTACTGGTGAGGAGCGTTATATTACTAACTGAAATTCCCGTTATTTTCTAACCATATTATTGTCAATTACATTTAATCTACTGATAAATAGTCTAATTATTTTGGGACTCCCTTGTTTTTCTCAAATAGTATGGTTATATTTGTAACCATACACAAGATTCACAATAATGGGAAAAAGGGTCATCGAGATTAAAGCAAAGAGTGGGACTGTATACCTCTATGAAGATGAGTCATACTGGGACAAGAAAAAGGGTTACTCAACGCATAAGCGCATCTGTATTGGCAAGAAAGGGCCCAATGGCAAGCCAATTTACAACACATACTACAGGAACCGAGAAAAGATGCATCTATTAGCCGCAGAGGTTAAGAAACCCAACGAGGTATCCCACACCACATTCGTGGGTGAGACGATGATACTTGACAAGGTGGCTCGTGATACCTCTGTTTCTCGCATTTTGACCGAGAGCTTAGGAGAGGATGATGCCCGCAGGATCATCGCATTATGTTACTACCAGGTATGCCGGGGAAAGGCATTGAGCAATGCGGAAGATTGGTTGGAGCAGCGTGGTTTGGGTAACCTGGGGTTAAGTTCACAAAGGGTGTCCGAATTGCTAGAGAGGATAAGGCAAGACAAGGTGAACACTTTCTTTCAACGCTGGGCGGGTGAACATGCAGAAAAAGGGAGCCTGCTGTTCGACCTTACCAGCGTGAGCACCTACGGTAAACGAAACCCTTACGCGGAGTACGGGTACAACAGGGATAGGGAAACCCTCGAGCAAATCAACCTGGCACTGCTGACCTCATGTGGGAGTGGGCTGCCGATGTGGTACCAAGTGCTGCCTGGGAGCATGTCCGACAAGGTGGTTCTAGACCAGGTGTTGTCGACAATGAAGAAGATGGAGGTCCCAAGGTTTACCTTCGTGGGCGATCGCGGTTTTTATAGCGATTACAACCTAGAACTGTTGTCACGCGAGGGCTATAAGTTCACCATCCCGGTGCCGTCCAATGTCGCTTGGCAAAAAAAAATGATAGCGGAACATCAAGATACACTGGTGCGCCCGGGTAACCTGATCGAGGAAAACGGGAGCATACTGTACGGAAAGACCATCTACAAGACCACCCCTGCTCATGGCAGAACTTGGCATCACCTGTATTTTGACCCCACGAGAAAAGACAAGACCATAGCCTGTTTCATGCAAAAGCTAAGGGCCTTGAAAGATGAGCTGGAAGCAGACAAGCTTATAGAATCACACCTAGTGATGTATGAACGTTACTTCATTGTTAAGCAAACTCCTGTTCGGGGCCGATCGGTGATTTATAATGATCAGGCTATACAGGAGTTCATCAATAGTGATAGCTGTTACTGGGTACTCATCTCTACCTCAGCCAAAACGGCGGAGGAGGCACTGGAACAATACCGGGAGCGAAACGGTGTTGAATTGTACTTTGATGATGAGAAAAATCTCTTGGACTTGAGACGCCTGAAAAACCATAACGAGCAGACAATTAAGGGGAAGATCTTCGTCACCTTCGTCTCTCTTATCATCCTTGCACGGTTACGAAAGATGGTGGATCAAATTGACAAGAAGAAACGCAAGCACTGGTCTGAGCAAGATATGTTGCGAAAAGTAGAAACTTATGCCAAGGTTCACTTCGAAGGAAAATACAAGGATGTTTACTCTACGCCCACTGCCGCTCAGCGACTTGTCTTCGACCTCCTGGGAATATCATATACCTTCAAGGGCAAGGTGAGCACATCGGAATCAGAACTCTAAATATGGTTACAAAAGAACGGGATTTTCGGCTATAAATATTGATATAAAAGACGACCTGATAGATAAGATGTAAAAGATCGCCCTCAATTTTGG
>CAXYZP010000394.1:0-1916 GCA_964293175.1 uncultured Sphaerochaeta sp. | reverse complement strand
CAGGGTGGGAAAAAGCACTCCTATCAGCATACCACTACGAAGGGCCGTCTCACCCTCGCCCAGGTTCTTCAACCAAGGCAAAACCTTTACCAAGGTTGGGTTAACATCTGCTGTAAGACCTATGAGCCAGGGCCCGGTGGAAGCTCCGCTATCACCCGCCGCGGCAAGCATGGCAAACAGGGGTGCCCCTGCAAGGGGAAAGTGCTTTGCCCCGATGACGACCGAACCCGGCCAGAGTAGGCTGCTGCCCAAGCCGGTAAGGGCACAGGCAAATAGCGAAACAAGGGGCCAAGGGGAAGTAGCGGCTACAAGATAACAGAAAATGCAGAGTATAGAACCGAAGAACATCGCTTTCCAAACAGACAGGCGCTCGCCATACTTGCCGTACACGGCCCGCCCTATCCCCAGCAACAAGGCGAACAGGCAGAGTCCTACCAGGTCCCCTACAGCCTTGGGAAGCTGCAAGGCAGACTCTACAAAGGCACTGGTCCATTGCGACATGGAAACTTCCGTAGCACCACCGACAGCAATACCGAACACCACCAAAAGAAAATACTTGGACTTGAACAGGGTTTTTATCTTGGTCCTATGCTCCTCTGCAACAGGGGGTGCTAGGGGGACCCGCATGAAGTTGAAGAAGTTTACCAAAGGCATAATGCTCCAGATCAACACAACGATGGGCCAGTGTTCCCTTCCAAAGAGGTATAGCATGGCGGTGGTTCCCACCACCACAACGATAAAGCCCCAAGCATAGAAGGAGTGTAGCAGGCTCATAGCCCGCTCCTTGGAATCGTTGGGTATGCCCTGGATTATGGCACTGAGCAACAGTTCGAAAAGGCCTCCCCCACTGCTGTATACCACAGTGGCTATCATTAAACCGAAATAGGGATTGTTAGGAAACAGTTGGGGGGTACATGCAAGCATCAGCAGCCCTACAAAAGCAAGACCATGGCCAAGAGTAATGAAGGGCCTGATGCCGTACTTGTCCACAGGACGACTGAAGACCAGATCAGCGACGATCTGGGTAAAGAAGTTCAACAGAGTCAGTCTTCCCACCTGCTCAAACGAGAGGGAGAACTCATGCATAAAGGTGATAAACAGCAGAGGGGCCAGATTACATATCAAGGCCCCTACAAAGTTGCCCAGATAACAGGCTCTGATGGTTGATTTGTACATAGAAATGAGTATAGGTGAGAATAGCGAAGGCGTAAAGAATTGTTTCTTATTTCGTCTTAGCTAACAACAAATCATCAAACAAGCATCGGCAAGACAACACATCATGCCTTCAGATCACAGCATTCAACCACCTCATTATTACTCGCTCCTCTTCAGAGCCAACCGCCAAAGCATCGAACTCTACAAACAGATCCTCAACAATAGATTGAGAGCCCATGCTCTTTTTGTCCGAGACGAACTTGTTTTCGAACAGCCAGGAGGTGAGCATATCAAGATTTGCATCACCGAAGCGCTGAATGCGTTTATCCTCAACAGCCTCAAGAAGCTCTTCGCCTGTACACCCCTCCGAACCCACCACGTCCTGTATCTGTTCCCAGAACTTGGCACTACGATTCACATCCAAGGCAGGGTCCTCAAGGTCAGAAAGATGCACCTTCTTGGCTCTTCCTTGTTGTGCCCTTTGCTGCGCTGCTTGGAGTAACTCCAAGCGGAATGCAAGAGCGGGATTTTTCTGTGCCTTGGCGCTGATAAGTTGCCCGATATGCGTTAGGCCCTGCTGTAGATAGTCGTACAACTCTGCACTGTCTGTAAGCAGATGCCAACTGTGGAGGGACTCTATAGTTCCCCACAACGAGGCACCTGCTACAGAGAGAGTTCTGCCATACACCTGGTAATCTTCTAGTGCTGAGGGCACCTCTTTCTTACTGTAGACATATTCCTGTAAAGGGACATTCGATACC
>CAXYZP010000393.1:0-1921 GCA_964293175.1 uncultured Sphaerochaeta sp. | reverse complement strand
CTGTTTAGAGATAAATCCCATCTTCGCGTGGATTGGAACAAACCATACATCATCCCTATCCCCTTTCACTGTCTCGATCAGGTTCTCCTGTTCGAGCAGGGAAAGAATCTTAGAAGCTTTCTCATCTTCAACGATTAAAGAGCCGTTCCACCGTATTTTTCCTTGTTTTATCTGCTCGTTGAGGTAGATGGAAGCAGCAACGTTCTTGACGAAGCTTCTTCCATCCTTGTGTTCCATAAGGCAATCAACATCCATATCTTCTGGGACATGGAAAAAGGCGATGAGCCCATAGAACGCTGCATACTTGGGTAGGATGTTAATATTGTACAACCTAGCTATCTCGCTGATGGATTGCTTATCAAAACCGGGAAATAGGAATTCAACCTTGTTCCAGTCGAACCCTTCGATTATCTGATACCTCTGTATCTCACCACTTGCATGTTGTATTTGTTCAATTCTATTTCTCATATTATCCCTTGATACCCGCACTCATCGTATTCTCTATGATGTATCGCTGACAGAAAGCAAATACCGTAAGCAGCGGTAACACTGATAGTACACTGCCTGCCAACAAAAGATTCCACTTTACCGTATATTGGTTTTGGAACTGTGAAAGAGCTACCGTTACCGTATACATATCCCTATCGGAGATATACAGCATAGGTCGTAAAAGATCATTCCAGTTGTTCATGAAGGCGATGATGAACAACGTGGCGATAGGTCCGCTCGCCTGGGGCAGATATATCCGCCTGAACATCTGGTAGGCATTGACCCCGTCGATGATACCCGCATCAAACAAGGGCGAAGGCACCTGGTTGAAGAACTCCTTCAGCATAAAGGTACCGAATGCCCCAGCGAGGAAGGAAGGAATTATCAGAGGCAGATAGGTATCCATCCAACCCAGTTTCAAGAAGAGAAAATACTCTGGAATGATAGTCACCTGTACCGGGATCATAAGGGTAACCAGCAACAGGCCGAATACCACATTCTTCCCTCTGAACTTCATCTTTGCCAAGGCAAAGCCTGCAAAAGAACAGACAAGGATCTGACCAAATGCTGCAAGCAGATACACCCATAAGCTGTTAAAGGTATATCGGCCAAAATTGTATTCGATGAACACCTGCTTATAGTTAGCAAACATATCACCGGAAAACAGCATATCGGGAATGAATTTGGGAGGTACGGAAAAGATATTCTTATCCGACATGAACGAGTTTGACACCATCCAGATGAAGGGGAATATGTATATGATCGTAACAAGACAAATGAAAGAGAATCGTATAGCTTGAGAATGTTTTGTTTTCATTGGTACACCTCCCTAATCTAGTGGTTGAGCGAAATGTTTTCGTATGTAGAGGTTCATTATTGTAAGTAGCCCTACAAAGACCAGCAGGATATACGCAATTGCCGAAGCGAACCCTACCCTGTAATACACGAAGGCATTGAGATAGACATCATAGACCAGGGTGTTGCTTGAGTTACCCGGTCCTCCCTTGGTCATTGCGTAGATCAATTCAAAGTTTTTGAAAGAATCAATAACCGCAATGGTAAGTACAAAGAAGACTGTGGGCATCAGCATGGGAAGCGATATCCTGAAGAAGCTCTGCACGGGGTTTGCCCCGTCCACCTTTGCCGACTCCAGCGTTTCACCGGGAATGTTTTGCAAGCCTGCAAGGAAGAGGATCATGTAGTACCCTGACATTTTCCAAACCTGCACAAAGGCAACAGTATTGAGGGAGAGCTTCATATCGCCCAGCCAGTAAGGCGGGGTAATGCCAACCGCCGCCATGATGTTATTGACCAACCCGTAGGTGGGGCCGAGCATCCAGTTCCATACGATACCGACGGCAACAGCGGATGTTACGACCGGAAGGTAGATGGCAGCGCGAAAAAAACTAACCCCTCTGAACTGTACATTGAT
>CAXYZP010000392.1:0-1936 GCA_964293175.1 uncultured Sphaerochaeta sp. | reverse complement strand
GGGATTGTGATAGAGCTCCTGAGGGGTGCCTATCTGTTCAAATCGACCATTGTTCATGACCGCTACCGTATCACTCATGACCATAGCTTCGCTTTGGTCGTGTGTGATATAGACAAAGGTAGTCCCCACTAGGGACTGTAAGCTTTTCAGCTCCACCTTCATATGTTCGCGAAGCTTTGCATCGAGAGAGCCCAAGGGCTCATCGAGCAAGAGCACCGTCGGTTCCATAATAAGACATCGTGCTATGGCGATACGTTGTTTTTGCCCGCCTGAGAGTTGTGTAATCTGCTTTTTCCCTGATTCGGGGAGGCCTACCCTCTCCAGCAGTTCCCTGACCTTCTTATCTACAGCAGGTCCTTTCTCGCCTCGTCGGCGCAAGCCAAAGGCGATGTTCTCATGCACATTCATCATGGGAAAGAGTGCCAAATTCTGAAATACCAGATTGACCGGACGTTTGTTCGGGGCAACCCCATCCATATTTTTCCCGTTGAAAAGGAGTGTTCCCCCATCGGGTTTGTAGAACCCTGCGATCATACGCAAAAGGGTTGTCTTACCACAGCCTGAGGGGCCTAAAATCGAGAAGAACTTACCGTCCTCCACTTCGAATGAGACCTCGTCGACTGCGGTGAACTCACCAAAACGCTTGGTGAGTTTCTGTACTGAGAGTGCGCTATCCATAATGTTGTTTACCTTGAAGAGATGCCAATAGCTGTTTGAGACAGCTATTGGCAATGTATTAGTCTGTCTGTTACCGAGCAGCCTTTACCTTATCGAGAGTCTTTCCTTCCATCGCCTCAACTCCTGCGGGGACGGTAGGATACCAGTTGATGTTAGCCAGTACCTCTGGGGGCAGGCCACGAGTAAAGTTAGCCTTGATCTCAGCATCGAGATAGTTCACGGCATCCTTGGATGCAGTTCCATAGGTCTCGCGATTAGTGAAGAACGCAGCATTCTTGGGCTCTAGCATAAAGTTAATGTATGCATAGGCTGCATCGAGGTTTTCACTCTTTGCCGGGATGGCAAAGGTGTCGACCCAAGCAAGGGCTCCACTTGTAGGGGCAAAATAGTCAATGTTTGGATTCTCAGAATGAAGCTTCCATCCTGCCTGCTCCCATGCGGATGCTGCCCAGACCTCTTCAGAACGAAGAGACTGTAAAAGCTGGTCCCCATTATCCCAATACGTCTTTACCGAAGGCTTTCCAGCGATAAGGACTTTCTCCATCTCGTTGAGGAACTTCTGATAAGCATCTGTATCTGAATACAGGGAGAAGGGACCGTAGCCAAGGGAGAAACCCATTCCAATGAGGGTAGGTCTCTTCAGACGATAAGACACCCTTCCAGCATACTTGGGATCGAGCAGATCCTTGAAGTCCTTTACATCAGGAGCTTTTGCCATATTGACGACCAAGCCTTCCGTTCCATAAATGTGGGGCACTGCATAGGACTTGCCGTTGACCAGGGTGTTTTTCTTTACAGCTTCAAGCAGGGAAGGATCGATCTGTGCAGTATTGAGTCTTGCATAGTCGATAGCCTGGTAGATGCCATATTGCTCAACAACCGAGGAGATGCGGTCCTGTGATGGCTGGGCAAGATCAAAGCCTCCACCACGGGTTGCCCTGAGCTTACTTATCATCTCTTCGTTGTTACTGAGTGTCACCTCTACCTTGTAGCCGGTTTCAGCAGTAAATTTATCCAACAGTTCCTGCGGGGCATACCCTGACCAGGTAATGATGCGTAACACGGGATTCTTTGTCTCACCTGCTGCCTGAGCAAAGAGAGAGCCACCCAAAATTAGAAAGACCATCAGAATAAGAACGACTTTCTTCATACCGAATTCCTCCTTTAGGAATACGAGGTACCCACTGTCGATCACGTCGATGTGTTAATCAATTGTATTTTACAGTCAGCACCTCATACACATGGTAGGCCCTGTTTT
>CAXYZP010000391.1:0-1938 GCA_964293175.1 uncultured Sphaerochaeta sp. | reverse complement strand
TCTTCCTCACCTAACAAGAAGATTAAGGCAGTGCAGTCGGGAGGACCTTCAGGAGGGTGCATACCCTCCTCGAAGTTCGATACCCCCATCGATTATGAGACGCTCAATACCTTGGGTGCCATCATGGGGTCGGGAGGGATGGTAGTCATGGACCAGGACAACTGCATGGTCGATGTCGCACGGTATTTCATCGAGTTTACCCACAAAGAGTCCTGCGGCAAGTGCGTTCCCTGTAGGGAAGGCCTTGCCCAGGAGTTGGCCCTGCTCAACGGCATAGTTGAGGGGAGGGGAAAGGAGAGTGACCTTGTCCTGATGAAGGAGCTGGGGCTGAATATTTGTGACACAGCTGTGTGTGGCCTCGGTCAGAGTGCACCTAATCCTGTGCTCACCACCCTCACATACTTCAAGGAGGAGTATGAGGACCATATCCTCCGCCACCACTGTTCAAGCGGGACCTGTGAAGACCTCATCACAGCCCTATGTGCCAACTCCTGTCCCATGCATATGGATATCCCTGCCTATATCCAGCTCTTGAAGGAGAACCGCTTGGAGGAGGCCTTCGCATCGACCTTACAGGACAACCCCCTACCCGGGACCATAGGAAGGATCTGTCATTTCCACTGCCAGATGCGATGTCGGCGTGAGAGTATAGACGAAGCGGTCCATCAGGGTGAGATCCACCGCTATCTTGCAGACACCATCTACAAGATGGGTCGGGAAGAGGTCATCTACCAGAACCTTATAGAGAGCAAACATCCCTCTACAGGCAAGACCATAGCCATCGTGGGAGCAGGGCCTGCTGGCCTTGCGGCCGCCTTCTACCTCATCAGGTTAGGGCACGAGGTTACCATCTATGAAGGCCAAGACAAAGCCGGAGGGGTCCTACGCTATGGAATTCCCTCATACCGCCTCCCCAAGGAGGTCCTTGATAAGGAGCTGGAGATCTTTGAGATGCTCGGCATCAAGTTTGTCTACAATACGAAGTTGGGTGACTCGATCAGCATACGATCGTTGCAGGAGGACTTCACTGCAGTCATCCTTGCCGTCGGTGCCTATAGCCATATGGAACTGCACATCCCCGGCATCGAGCTCAAGGGTGTGTTGCAAGGAACTGAACTTCTTGAACAGCTGGAAAAGGAGGAGATCGTTGAAATCGGTAAGCGCGTTGTCATAGTGGGAGGGGGCAACGTCGCCATAGATGCAGCTCGTACACTCTGGAGAAGCGGCTGTGACGTCACCGTAGCGTACCGACGTGCCAAGGAGGACCTTCCAGCGAACAAGAGCGAGATTGATGAGGCCCTTTCTGAAGGCATTAAATTTGTATGTATGTGCGCTCCGGTCCAAGTCTTGGGAAATGATGCAGGACAAGTGGAATCATTTGAAGTCATGGAGATGGAAGGTGGTCCGTATGACCTTTCAGGACGAAGAAAGCCTCTAGCCACAGGCAAGACTCGGCGCATACCGTGTGACACCCTCGTCGTAGCCATAGGGGAGCAGGTTGATAATGGCCTGCTTACCCGTGAAGGCCTTGAGACCACAGAAAGAGGGAATGCCTCTATCGGAAGATACTCCTTCAAGACCAACCTGAAAGGCGTCTATGCCATAGGCGATGTTGTTACCGGACCGTCCACAGCAGCTGAAGCTATGGGATATGCAAAGGATGCAGCCTCGGTTATCGATTATGATCTTACAGGCCTCAATCGATTTGCTTCCCTGTTTAAAAAATTCTCCTACAATAATGAGGTGCCCACCGAGATAGAGTCCATCAAGCCCATCGCACCCAGACACCTGAAGATTTCCGAACGCAAGGGAAACTTCTCTGAAGTGAACCGGGGCTATCTTGGCGAACAGCCACGACAGGTGGCATCGCGATGCCTGCGTTGCGATATCCACACCATCGAGTCCAAGGAGGTAGGACGTGGGTGATACTATCATAAA
>CAXYZP010000390.1:0-1938 GCA_964293175.1 uncultured Sphaerochaeta sp. | reverse complement strand
CTCCTGTGGAGAAGGCTCCAAGAGCACCGTAGGTGCAGGTGTGGCTGTCGGCCCCTATGACCAGGTCTCCGGCCCCCACCAGACCCTTTTCAGGAAGCAGGGCATGTTCGATACCCATTTGACCTACATCAAAGTAGTTGGTTATCTCATGTTCTCCGGCAAACACCCTCATCACCTTGCACTGCTCGGCAGCCTTGATATCCTTATTCGGGGAAAAATGGTCGGGAACAAGGGCAACCTTGTCCTTGTCAAAGACCGTCTTCTTTCCGAACTTGGGGAACTCATTAATTGCAACGGGAGCTGTTATGTCGTTACCCAGCACCATATCAAGATCAGCCATGATCAGCTGCCCTACTCTCACCGAGTCCAGCTTTGCATGGTGAGCAAGAATCTTCTGTGTCATTGTCATGCCCATATTGGCGTCTCCTTACTCTATGTCGTCCGACGGGGTAATCCCATCGGCGATCAGTTTGTATTCTATACTGTCACTCAAGGCCAGCCAGCTGGCCTCGATGATATCCTTGCTTACTCCGATGGTGGACCAGGAATCCTGCCCATCGGTTGAATCGATCAGAACTCTGACCTTAGAGGCAGTCGCACTGCCTGAGTCCAGGACACGAACCTTGTAGTCTGTGAGGTGCACACTCTTGAGTGTCGGGTAGAACTGCTCAAGCACCTTGCGCAGGGCCTTGTCCAAAGCGTTCACCGGCCCTTCACCCTCAGCTGCCGTTATGGCACTTTCACCACCGACCTTCACCTTCACCACTGCCTGGTGCGTTGCTCCAGAAAGAGGATCTGCATAAGGCATGCTGCCCAGTGTCTGGAAATGTACAAGGGTAAAGAAAGGTCGATACAGCCTCAAATGGCGCCGTATGACCAGGTCAAAGGAGCTTTCGGCACCTTCAAACTGGTAGCCTTCCGCTTCCAGGCTCTTGAGTTCATCCATCAGCGTGATAGTTACAGGATCATCCCTATCAAGATTAGGTGCGATAGCGGCTATACGCTTGGCCATCAAAGCTCGTCCCGCTACCTCGCTCATCAACAACCGTCTTTCGTTTCCGACAACCTGTGGATCGATATGTTCAAAGGAAGAGGGGTTTTTCTGCACCCCGTCGATATGCATCCCACCCTTGTGGGCAAAGGCACTCCGTCCGATAAAGGGCGTACCATGGGGGATGCGCACATTGGCAACCTCAGCAACCGCACGGGATACAGGGGTTAAATTCTCCATGACGACCCCATTGAGGCAATCATGCCCCATCTTGGTCTCCAGGATGGCGGCTATACTGGCCAGGTTGGCATTGCCACATCGCTCGCCAAAGCCAAGCAAGGTTCCCTGCACCTGACGAGCTCCATTCTCTACTGCGGCTATGGATGAGGCAACACCGCATCCGATATCATCATGGGCATGAATGCCCAGAGGAACAGAGGGAAACAGTTTTGCAGTCTCCTTTGTGATGGATGCCACCATAGAAGGAAGCATCCCTCCCCGTGTCTCACAGAGCACGAGTGTTGAAGCCCCCCCGTCCAGTGCAGCCTGCAAGGTTGCAAGGGCATACTCCTTGTTGGCAACATAGCCGTCAAAGTAATGCTCGGCATCAAAGAACACCTCGCTGCCTGAGTCTACGATAAAGCGCACGCTATCTTCGATCATCGCCAGATTCTCTTTGAGCGTTGTCTTGATGATATCTGTGACATGAAAATCCCAGCTCTTGCCGAAGATGGAGACCACCTTCGTCCGGCTCTTCACCAGATTCTGCAAGTTCACATCATCAGCGGCTTTAGTATCCCTTCTTCTGGTAGAACCGAAGCTCACCAAGGTGGCATTATTAAGGATAAGATCCTTTGCACGTTCAAAAAACTGCAGGTCCTTGGGGTTCGATCCGGGGTTTCCCGCCTCTATATACTGCACACCCAAGGCATCGAGGGAGCGTACGA
>CAXYZP010000389.1:0-1939 GCA_964293175.1 uncultured Sphaerochaeta sp. | reverse complement strand
CTTTGATAGCTCATCTCCATGCAGCAACCAAGCTACACTTATATCACAGGCATTCTCAATCTTCTTCGCTAGGCGCACTGTCATTTTTCTACGGCCATGTTCCACCGCAACCAAGTTTGGTAATGAAATATCTGCAATCGCTGCAAGATCCTTCTGGAGCATCCCCTTCTCTTTTCTCCATTGCAGTAATCTATCACCAGCAGAACCCAACGAATCAATGGTATCCGACAATCCTCCTTCAAGAAAAGGATTGTCCCTTTCACCCAATGAAGGCCACCTCGGATCCAAATTAAACACCTTGACTATGGTCTCTATCATTTCTTGTGTTGGAGCGCATTCACCGATCTCAATCCTGTATAGATGAACTGTGGAGTAACCAATCTTCTGTGCAAAGGCAGCTTTTGTCAATTTGAGCTTCTTTCTCAGAAAGTCTATCTTCCTTTTGAAGTCTCTATCGATGTTTTGTGTTGGCGTTTTAGATTCCGTCGCCTCAATGCATTTTTTAGTTGACAAACTCGCAACTCCCGATAACAATTTAAAATTGTAATTACATGTTTAATTTTTCAGAATCCAGCCGTACCAAAGGAGCCAACCTTGATCACATCAGACGCACCACTCATCCGTAGCGATTACTCTACCGGCCTTTTTACGAAGCAGGCGTTGGCTGAGAAATATCATGTCCATCCTGACACGATAACAAATATTCTCGGCAGGTCTGAAGACCGTGATGTATACAGAAGGACCTCAACATTTGGAAACCTGCTCATCACCCCGTACGAGACCTTCATCAGGGAACAGCTCCAGCGAGGGAACATGCAGGCAACCTCCATATTCCAGCAGCTTGTCAGGCTTGGTGCATCTATCTCACTGTCAACTGTCACAAAGGCGGTGAGGAGAATAAAATACGAGTTGGATATCTCGGCCATCAGGTACGAGACCACGCCAGGGCAACAAGGACAGGCTGACTGGGCTGAATTCAAAGGGTTCACAGCTACTGTCAACGGCATTGAGCGCCCGATCTATGCCTTCTTCATGATCCTCGGGTATTCGCGGATGCGGTTTGTGGAATTTGTGACCGAGATGACCACGATGGTCCTGATCAGGTGCATCGGTAATGCCTTCGCTTATTTCGGCGGCAGCACTAGGGAGGTGCTCTTCGACAACATGCCCCAAGTTGTGAACCGCTGCTTGACTGAAGGACGAGGGAGCTCGCTCGAAAGAACTCTCATGCCCGAGTTCACAGCGTTTGCAGACTATATAGGATTTGATATAACTCTTTGCAGGATAAGGAGACCGCAACAAAAAGGGAAGGTCGAACGATTTGTACGGTATTTTAAAGAGAGCTTCATGCCCCAGCTACCCAAGAAAACCGGCCACTCCCTGATTGACCTGAACGAACTGGCCATAGAATGGTGCGAGGAGGTAAACAACCAGGTGCACATGACTACTATGGAAGTCCCCTATGACAGGCTTAACTCTGAGGAGTTGAAGGATCTTCCCCAGATTCCCTACCTGGAGGATACCACGGCAAAGGTTTCAAAGGATGGTTGCGTCTCTTTCCGTGGCCGAGTCTTCAATGTCGACATACGGTATGCAGGGACCGAGGGCAAGATAATTGACCTCGAGGAGACGATCTTCGGCTACTTTGACGGCAAGCTGGTCATCCTGGGAAAGCGCGACCTGCCGGTCCATGTCAGGCACCAGTACTGCCACAGCAGTAATGGTTCTCGGCTCAAGCAGAAACGGACCAAGACTGTCACGTCGGATATCTCCAGATGGCTAGGTGGCAACCTACCACAGAAAATCTCGATAGATTGGAAGCTTATCCATGACAGATAAGTTCACCAAGCAGATCCTGCAGGACATCGCATCGTTCAACAACAGATATCTGGGAGGTATCCTTGCCAACCTCTATGCCTCCCACCCCGATCTTCAGGAG
>CAXYZP010000388.1:0-1945 GCA_964293175.1 uncultured Sphaerochaeta sp. | reverse complement strand
TCTCAAACAGCAGGCCACTGCAGTCATGCTTATACGCCAGATCAAGCAAAGACGAAAAGGTCTCTTTCCAAGCCAATAATGATTCTTCCACACTCTTGCCAGTCACCCTACCGGCAAAGCCGGTGACAAAGGGTGATCCAAATAGGGAGGAGTGCGTGATGAGGGCTTCCCATCCTGCCAAGGTATCTGCACGAGCTAGCGTATTGCCAAAGATGGAGAGGGCGGAGACTTCCAGTGAGCTCCCTCCTACTATTTCTGCAAGTGGCTTCAGCTCACAGGATTCTAAGGATTGCCAGAAGGCGATGTTGATAGTTTCAAATCCCATTGAAGATAAGGTTTTCAATGAGGTAGGAGTTACTTCATCTGCACATAGGACTGCACCTAGCTTTATCGCCATTGTTTCATCTCCTCTAAGATCTCTTGTACCTGCAGGCCATCATACAGCGATGGTCTGCCAGGAATGTCCTTATCTACCCAATTCATAAATGATTGGTAGGTTGAAGGGACACTCGTTGGCCCTTCAACAATATACGAGCCAGTATCCATTACGATTTTGACAGAATGTCGTGAATGAACAGAATCCAAGGTAGCCTTGCCTTTTGAACCGGTCACAGTAATAGTAAAAGCATCAATATCAGTTTTCGATATTTGTGTACAGGAAAGAGAACAGGGAACACCGGCACCTATTTTGAAAGAACCTTCGTAGGAAACTGGAACAGAACCATCAAACAGGAAGGTTTCACGAAGAGCATCCTCCAATTGAACAGTACCATCCAATACAAGGTCTTCAAGGGTAACAACAGAATCTGTACCAACAAAGGAAACAGAATGGAACAGGAAGAAGAGAGCATCGACAAGATGGCTTGCAAGATCGCTGATACAGCCCCCATTTCCAAATGTTGGTACCAATCGCCATTTCCATCGAGGGTCTGTCCTCCAATCCCCCCATGCATTTGTCAGGACCCATCCTTGGTTGTACTGTATTGTTACAGATAGCAGAGTCCCTAAGGTGTCATCTAAAATGACTGTCCTGAGGGCATGGAGGGCTTGCATGTTTCGCTTGGAGTAATTCACTATAACAGGTAGTGAAACCGAGTCAGAGGCCTCAAGGATGCGTTGTGAGTCAAGCAAGTGCAGTCCCATAGGTTTTTCTGCAAACAGGGAAAATCCCAATGAAAGGGCAGAAACACAGCAAGCAAGATGCAAGCTATCAGGAAGAGCACAAGTGACTGCATCTGCTTTACCTTGCATCAAGGCAAGGTCAGCAAGAGATTCAGAGGACCAGGGAACAGAGTACAGGGAGCAGAACGCAGAAAGGTTCGCACAGTTATGATCGATGGCACCTACGATGGTAACACCTAGCTGTTGGAACTTCTTGGCTTGATAGCTTCCCATACCTCCACAGCCAACTACGATAATGCGCATATCAGCGTCCAAACTCGATTGTCGACTTACGTACGACAAAATCAGTATCCAGCCATCTTTGTTCAGGAGTATTTTTTTTCTGAATCATGTCAATTGCCATTTCAGCTGCAATTATACCCATTTCAGTAATGGGATGGTCGACTGTTGTCAGAGGAGGCGCACTAGTCCCTGCCGGCTGGAAGTTGTCATAGCCTATAACGGAGATATCTTGAGGGACACGCAAGCCTTGTTCCATACAGGCTTGCATGAAGCCGAAGGCTTGCCGGTCACTGGCTGTCATGACCATGGAGGGGAGTGTTTTCATGGTACTCAATGATTCAAAACCAGAACGCCTAGAGAAGTCACCTTCTATTATCCGAGCATTGATATGATGCGAGGATGCCTGCTCTTCAAATATAGCAAGACGGTCTTTTCCATTCTTGAAGCGAAGATCCCCTGTGAGATAGGTTATTGAGGAGTGTCCTAAGGAAGAGGCATGTGCAATAGCTTTTTGCATACCAATATCAGGTTTGGCATAGAT
>CAXYZP010000387.1:0-1948 GCA_964293175.1 uncultured Sphaerochaeta sp. | reverse complement strand
GTGGTGACAGCCACAAAAGAGACTTCCCTACGGGAAATCCAATACATCATGCGTGAAAAACAGGTCACAGGCCTTCCCATCGTAATGGGAAAGAGACTGGTCGGCATCGTCAGCATGGACGATATAATCCAGGCCCTGGACAAGGGCTACATCAATGAGAAGGCTCAGGACCATATGACGCGCAACCTCATTGTGCTGGAAGACGACATGCCTGTCTCCTTTGCCATAAACTACTTTGACAGGTTCTCCTACCACCGATTCCCGGTGCTGAACAAGCATAAGGAACTGGTGGGCATGATTACAAACCGTGATATCACCAGCACCCTGCTGGTCGAGATAAACAGGGAGATTGAGGAGTTGGAGAGACGTACCAGCACATCTAGCCCGAGTGATGAGATGCATGGGGAGATCCACACCTACTCGATCATGAAGAATGACTTCGAAAATGCAGGGTTTGCCAGCACCGAAATCAAAAAGCGGCTGAAGAAAGCCGGAGTCCCTCCACAAATCATCCGTAGGGCTGCCATAGCCAGCTACGAACTTGAGATGAACCTGGTTGTCCATTCAGATGGGGGCGAACTCATAGCTGAGTACACCCCTGACAGCTTGCAGATAACAGCAAGGGACAACGGTCCGGGCATTTCCAATGTAGAGGAAGCGATGACAGCCGGTTGGTCTACAGCCAGCGAATGGATCAGAAGCCTGGGATTTGGTGCCGGTATGGGACTTCCCAACGTAAAGTCGGTTACCGATGGCTTTGAGATAGAGAGTGATTTCAATGGTACTAGTGTAGTTTGTACGATTAAACTGCGAATAGATGAGGAGAAATAGCATGCAAGTAAAGGATTTGGCCACCCTAGAGGGCTTTGTTACCCAGACTATGGAAAATGGCGAAGAGAGCATCAACGATGCCTATACGGGAGATCTCTTAAGTGATGTTATGGGCAACGCCCCATCAGATAGCGTGCTCATTACCATCCAGGCCCATAAGAACACTGTTGCAGTAGCCTCCCTTGCCGGTATCCAGGCAATAGTCATCTGTAACAAACGATCGACTCCCCCTGACATGCTGCAGGCAGCCAAGGAAGAGAGTGTGGCTGTCTTCACCTTCGAAGGCACGCAGTTTAGCGCAAGCTGCAAGATAGCCTGTCTCTTGGGAAAGGTTGATGCTTGTAAAGGTTGACCTTCATAACCACTCATGTCTCTCACCTTGTGGTAACGACGATCTCACCCCTGCCCTACTCGCCGTAGAGGCGATGGAGCAGGGCATCGGGATACTCGCCCTCTCGGACCACAACAGTGCACGAAACCTGCCCGTCTTCAAGGAAGCCTGTGAGCTCTGCTCGATCATGGCCTTGTTTGGCATTGAAGTGACCACTGTTGAGGAGGTGCATGTCCTGACCCTGTTTGAAAAGCTTGAGGATGCGATGCAATTCGGCACCTTTATCGAGTTCCTTCTGCCACCCATCAAAAACGATCCCCGTCTCTTTGGCAACCAGCTAGTGGTGGATATAGAAGGTGAAGTAACAGATACTGTGGAGAAATTGCTTATCAGCACCAGCGGCATCAGCTTCAGTGATGTCGTGGAAGAGGCACTCAGCCGTGATGCTCTGGTCATCCCAGCACATATCGACCGCCCTGCCAACAGCGTCCTTGCCAACCTGGGATTCCTACCCAACCTTCCCTACTCTGCATTGGAAGCCATCCACATCCCTGTCGAGGCAGAGACCTACAACAAGACAATCCTTACCGCCAGTGATGCCCACAGGCTAGAAGAGGTGGGACAACGCTCATGTTATCTCGAACTTGAGGAGCTCTCCTTCGAGGCTCTCAAAGCAGCATTACAACGAGGTCTTGTAACGTACAGAGCCTAACGTATCCAAACTAATAGCACAGATCTTACGTCACATCATCAACAATACAACACTTATTGTCCCATGACATACGA
>CAXYZP010000386.1:0-1948 GCA_964293175.1 uncultured Sphaerochaeta sp. | reverse complement strand
TCTTTGTAATGTCTTTATAGGTTTTACCACTCTCTAATAAACCACCAAGGATCTCATCCATTAGTAATAAAGGACTGATATAACAGAAATTATCTTATGCATGTGCAACATAGAATATATTATGAAACTGTCATAATATGACAGTTTCATGATGCTATCTGTTACTTACGCAAAAATTCTAAACGTGTTGGTAACGAATTCTACAAACCTTCATGGCATCAGGAATCTAGATGGATTAAGGAAGGAGCTAGTAAACACATGGCTCAAAACATGAATTGTTTTGAGCCACAAACTAATTTACCTTAGACTTTTCAAACTAGAAATAGCCACTTCTAGCCCTTAACAGCACCCATTGTAAGACCCTTGACCACATACTTCTGGAAGAACATCGTCAATAGGATCGCTGGTGCCATGATGACAACAGCTGCTGCCATGACTGCCCCCCAGTCAACCTCGACATAAGAGAGGAAGTTGTAGACTGCAATAGGAAGCGTTCGGGTCTTTTGCTGGCTTAGGACCTGGCTGAACATAAAGTTGTTCCAGCTGAAGATGAAACTCAAGGTAGTTGCAGTGACAACTCCGGGACCGGAAAGCGGAAGCAGGATCCTAAAGAAAGCCATCTGTTGGGTAAGGCCGTCGACCATAGCCGCCTCTTCCAACTCACGTGGCACAGAATCAAAGTAAGGTGCCATGACCCAGACTACCAACGGCAGACATATGAGCATGTGAGAGAGGATCAACGCTACATAGGAGTCCATCAGATGAAGGCGCGAGAAGACGATATACCACGGCATAAGAAATGATATGCCTGGCATAAGACGGGCAACGAGGATGAACATCGAAAGCTTCTGCTGCTTATATCGAGCTATGGAATAAGCGGCGGGAAGACCCAATATCAGCGACAGCAACACACTCGACACTGACACGATGACCGAGTTCTTCATGTAGACCAGAAAGTTCTGTTCGACAAATACGCGATCATAGTTCTGCATAACCGGAGTGAAAACAAACTTGGGAGGCCAGGGGATTATATCAACTTGGGTCTTGAAAGAACTCATAAGCATCCAGATAAAAGGAAAGAGGATGGGAACAATGATGAGAACCAGCATTACGTAGAAGAGAAGGCTTTTTGTTCGTGATTGTTTCATACTCCCCTCCTACAGCTCAAAGGCGCGGCGCAAACGTGTAACGCCGAGACTGAAGCCCATCACAACGATGAATAGGAAGACCAGCATGACTGCACTCTGTCCCATTCTAAAATATTCAAAACTGTATTTAAAGGCGAGGATATTCAGGTTCTCCGAAGCGTACCCCGGCCCCCCTCCTGTCATGGCATAGATGATGTCGTAGGTTTTCAGTGCATCGATTGCACGAAGGATTACAGCCGTCAGGATGGTAGGCATGAGCATCGGCAGGGTAATCTTGAAGAGTACCTGACGTGCATTTGCCCCATCGACCTTGGCAGACTCATACGGTTCGCTGGAAAGTCCTGCCAGACCTGCCAGAACAATAATGGTGATCATCGGTGTCCACTGCCAGATATCCACAAGTATCAAGGAAGGCATGACACTCTTGGTTTCCGACACCCACCCACTTTCTGGAAGTTTTAGGACACTCAGCACATAGTTCAGAATTCCGATCGTAGGATCATAAAAAAGGTTCCATACGATACCGATGGCAACTGGGGTCGCCACCAGAGGAAGCAACAGAAGGGTCTTCACTACACCCTTTCCCATAAATGAGCGGTTAAGGATGAGTGCCAGGGATATCCCTACTATTACCTCGAAAAAAACGGCACCAAAAGTAAAGTAGAAAGTCCTACCCAATGCATCAAGAAACCTCGGTTCCTTAAGGACATCGATATAACTTTTGAAAGCGACAATGTTTAACGGCTTTCCACTCGTGAGTGACCAATCGGTAAAACTAAGAAAAAACGTATAGCAGACAG
>CAXYZP010000385.1:0-1951 GCA_964293175.1 uncultured Sphaerochaeta sp. | reverse complement strand
GCCAGGCGATACCAACGGTTATCATGCTTAAAAGAGAGGGTATATAGAAAAGAGAACGAAAAATCTTTTCGCCCTTCAGAGTATTCCTATACAGTAGCAAGGCCAAAGCCAGTGAGTAGAGCATGACCAAACTAACAGTGAAGAATGAGTATACCAGCGTGTTGCTGAACGTCTTCCAAAAGACCTCATCAGAAGCGAGTTCCTTGAAGTTATCCAATCCGATAAAACGGATAGGGGTGAAGACTCCCCATTCGGTAAACGACATCCTCAGGCCCTGGATAGCGGGTATGATGATAAAGAGACCAAAGATAAGCATATTGGGAAGAAGAAAGAGCAGCGGAGCTGCCGTCTGGTGAAAATTTCCCTTATTGTGTGATTTCATGAAGCTCCTGAAAGGCAGGCATTCCTGCCGAAGAGAGAATCATCGGCTCCTCCCCCTGTAAAGGGGAAAGAGCCGATATCCACTAGCATGTTATTTGAAATACGTTGCGCCTCTCTTATCAACATTGGCTACTGCCTGCTCGGCAGTGATGTTGCCAAGAAGTACTTCTACGATTTGCTCGCGAATGTAGGTAGTAACTTTACTCAGACTAGTATTTTTCCACTCATTAGCAGTAAAGGCAGGGGTAACCTTAAGCTCTTCCAAGAAAACTTTGAAGTCTTCGCTGTTGGAGGGATAGGTTACGCTTGCATCATTACGGGATGGAATGTTGAAGGTGTCTCGACTGTAGATCTCATTGTGGGTCTTGTCAGCAAATGCTGCCATAAGCTTGAACGCCTCGTCCTGATTCTTGGCTCCCTTGAAGGATGCTACAAACTTACCGCCAGGAACTGATGAGTTGATATGGCCCTTAGGCATTCTGACAGCCTTCCACTCAAAATCCTTCACATTCTTGTTATATGTGTTGATATTCCAGCTTCCACCGATATGACCTGCGACCAGACCAGCCTGGAAAAGTTCAGCAGGGTTCTCCGAACCGAGCCAGACACTCTTGGGAAGAAGAGCAGCATCATGCACGTGCTTGAACCACTTCAATGTCTCAATGGTACCAGGGTTGTTGAAATTGATGGCTGTCTGATCCTCATTGAGGAAATGACCAGCCCATTGGTACATGAGGGTTGAGAAACGGTGTGGAGTGAAGTCCACGGCAAGGCCGTACTTCATCTTAGGATTGGCTGCGATGACCTTCTGTACTATGGTCTCCCATTCACTCCATGTCCAAGTCTTGCTGAGTTCATCCACATCTATACCGGCCTTGTCATACGCTGTCTTGTTAATCAACATACCGTTGGCTGTAGCTTCTGTGGGATAGGCGATAAATTGTCCATCCTTATTGGAGGCAAAGGCGACCATAGAAGGAAGAAACTGCTTTTTCACTGCCTCTATATCCTGTACATGGTTGTCGATGGGCTCTAGGCTATCGACTACCACTGAGAGGGTATTGGTGGTGATACGGGCAATATCCGGAGGATTGCCTCCGCTGATCATCAGCTTGAGCTTTTGGTCATACTCATTGTATGCCACGATCTGTAAATCCAACGTGACATGTGGGTTCGCTTTGAGATAGTCATCCATAGTCTCGAGGAATATCTCAGATTCATTGCCATCATTGAACCAGAGCACAGAAAGCTTTACATCTTTATTTGATGCATCTTCCTTGGTTCCTGTTGCAAAAAGGGCCGTGGTGACAAGCATCACGATCATCAGTGTTACACATACTTTTTTCATACAAATTCTCCTTTATTTGAAATAGCAAATTTACGCAAAACGTTTTTACTTCTTTTAGTATAAAGACAGATTTGTCTATCTGTCAAGGTTTATGCCAGCCAAAACTCTCAGAAATTTCTATGCTCAAAAGGATATACAGGATCTTTCATCCAAGTAATAGTCAACTAAATCCAGTTGAGGACCACTGTTTCTCCATCCCATAGGCCAGGCCTAAGGCAGTTG
>CAXYZP010000384.1:0-1972 GCA_964293175.1 uncultured Sphaerochaeta sp. | reverse complement strand
AAGAAGGCTCTGACCTACATTGAGGAGGGACCAGTTGAGACAACACAGAAGATCTACAGTCTTGTTGCCAATGTCTTTGCCCTTCCCGGAGGAAAGAAGATCGAGATCAAACACGCCATAAGTGAAAAGTATCCTGATTTCCGTTTCTTTGATGAGGTCAGCCCCATCGATAGGGAGTCACTGGTCCCAACCGGTCTCTTCTGTACAGCTTCCGCTCTTAATGCAAAGAAACAAGAGATGGAGCGTATCATGCATGTTGATCTTGTTGAAGTTGCCAAGGAGATTGGCGAGGCCCGTGACATGGGAGACCTTCGTGAGAACAGCGAGTACAAGTACGGCAAGGAAAAACAGTCCATGCTTAACAATACGCTTCGCCGCCTCATAGAGGAGGTCGACAGGGCAACTGTCATCACCAAGGATAAGGTGGACCCTACCCGCATAGGATTCGGAACCAAGGTTGTTTTGTTTGATAACCTCAATGGCGAGGAAGTCATCTATACCATCATGGGACCTTGGGAGTCCAATCCCAATGAGAACATCATCAACATGCTTGCTCCTTTTGGAAGGGCTCTGCTCAACCATCAGGTAGGCGAGAGATTTGTGTTCACCCTGAACGAACAGTCCTATGACTTCACGGTCAACAGCATCGAGGTCATTGACCTCTAGGTCTGAACCGAAGAGCATACTGTACCTACTAATAAGGCCCTGTTTCTTTCCAAGAGACAGGGCCTATTCTATGGTTGGCTGGTTGTATTGTTTAAATGCATATGCTTGCAATGGAATGGTTTTGATAGAAAATAGGTTGGGTATGTTTGCCTATACCCTCTTTTACCTTCTGTTTTAGCGCTTAGGCTTAAGCAGACGCAAAAAAGGTATGTTGGCCATAGTGTAGGAAAGCAATGTCACAGCCAAGCCAGCTCCTGCCAGGAGGGCCACCAAGGCTAGGTTGGCAAGTGTTGAACCACTTTCATACCATCGCATGTCAAAGGACCTGTAAAGGACAGAGAGGGCCAACAGGGGGATGTTTGCCACCACTACGCGAAGAGTCCCTGTGAAGAGGGCCTTATCCTTGGCTAGGGGGTAGAGGTCACGCAAGATATATGCAAGGACCACAAAGCTCAGGCTGAAGGATGCTATCGATGCCAAGGGGAGGGAGATGATGCCTAGACCCAAGCGAATAAAGATCCACATAAGGGTAATATCAAGGATACTCATGAAAACTGTCACCTTTGTCATGGTCTTATGTCGGTTGGCGCTGTAGCCTACCCTTTGCATCAGGCCGAAAAGAGCCGATGCCGTCATGCCCAATAGGTAGTACCTAAGGATGTGGGCGGTAAGATTTGCATCAGCGAGGGTATAGTTTCCTGTCTGCAACACAGCAGAGACACTTTCGTTACTGAGAGCGAACAGGAGGATGGTGCTGGGCAAAAGAAATGTTAGCAGATTAATCAGAGCCTCTCGGGTAACTTTTTGCAGTTCTGTATGGCGAGCCATGCCGTATGCTCGGCTCATCAGGGGAAAAGAGACTGCAACTATCGCATTGAAGAATATCCCATAGGGGGCTTGCCAGAATATGAGCGAGTTGCTGAAGGCCGTGACACTTCCTTCTGAAAGCGAAGAGGCAAACCAGAAGGCTACCATCTGGGCAATGACGACAATTATGGAACTGAATACCATCTGAACCCAGGATTTCATCAGAGGCTTGAAGGGAGTGCCTTCTGTAGCGAAGGCAACCTTCATGCGGTAGCCATATCGGCGTACGACAAGATAGGAATACGTTCCCTGTAACAAGCCACCTACCAAGGCGGAGTATGCCATGCTCATCGCACCAAAATAGGGATGTAGGAACTGCACACCAAAGATGACGGAGAAGGAAAACAGCAGAGGGGCTGCATGGGAGTGGAAGAAGGTCGTATGGCAATGCAACAGTCCGTTGAAGACTGATCCTACGCTGATAGTCAGCAGATAAACC
>CAXYZP010000383.1:0-1974 GCA_964293175.1 uncultured Sphaerochaeta sp. | reverse complement strand
TGCGGGTGCGATAAGAGGCAAGGTGATGTTCTTCATGCTCTTCAGCCAGGAAGCACCTGATATCTGGGAGGCTTCCTGCAGTGAAGGGCTAATCTGTGACAAGGCGCTTACCACCGTACGCCTACCCATCATCATGTATTTTATCATGTAGGCTATCACCATGATGGTAAGGGTATTGTAGATATTAATCCCAAACTTGCCTGACATCGCCATGATCAGGGAGAGGGCAATGACCACACTGGGGGTTCCGCTTCCGACTGTGATCATGAAGTCTGGAATCTTCCTCCCCTTGATTTTGGTCCGCACCAAGAGATAAGCCATCATGCAGGAGATGATCATACCGAAAGTGGCTGCCATAACGGCTGTGACCAGACTGTTCTTGGAAGAGTTTAGAATGGACTTTCGTGTAAAGATTCTGGACCAATATCGTAGCGTCGTGTTTCCAGGCGAGAAGACCGATTCCCCTAGGTTTACCGTGATGCTGGACAGTGCAACCGTAACAAACGGTATGATGACGATGACCAGTGCAAACAAGACTATGACCAACGTGATGAGGATTCTCCATTTTCCCAAGTCAACGATATTGGGTCTGGTAGATTTTCCCGAAACGGTTATGTATTGTTTTTTCCCTAACGTAAAAGTGGATAGGTAGAGGACGATGTTAGCTATGATCATAAGGAATACAGCCAGCGTTGTCGCATCCGTAAGCCCCTCCTGACTCCCTATATATACGAAGTCAATGATACGGGTGGTAACCGTATGGATCTGTGCGGGGACCCCAATTATGGAAGGGATGCCATAAGCAGAGGCTGCTGCAATGAATACCAGCAAGGCCGCGGCTACTATGGAAGGAAGCATCATCGGAAGGGTGATAGTTCTCAGGGTTGTGAGAGGGCTTGCCCCGGAGATGCGGGATGCCTCTTCCAGCGAAGGATCCATCTTTTCCATAGCTCGGCTGATGGTTATGAATGCATAGGGATAGTAGAAACCGGTTAGAACCCAGATCAAACCCCCTGTCGTATAGATGTCGAAGGGAGCTGATGAAAGGTTGAATATTTTCTGCAGGAATACGTTCATGGAACCCACAGTCGGGTTAAGCAGGCGCATCCACGCCATAGCCCCAACATAGGGAGGAACCATGTAGGTAGCAACGAACAAGGTACGGAAGAACTTTTTCCCGTAGAGATTGGTCCTTCCTATAAGCCATGCCAAAGGGAATGCTATCAGCACCCCAAAGACCATAGAGAAGAAGGCTGTTACTAGGGTATTAACGAGGGCCGACCAGTTCAGGGGATAGGTATAGACCCGCTTGAATGCTTCAAGAGAGAATTTTCCTGTGGAAAAGAATGCCCTGAATACTAGGTAGAGTAGCGGAAATACTTGGAAAACTAATAAAAAGCCCACTATGAGGGCTATGATGATCCATTTTGGGTCTAAAAACCATTTTTGGTGTTTCAGCAATGGGGGAGCTGTTAGGGTGGGAGAACGCATTGCAGATAACTCCTTTGTAGCTATGGGAGCTTGCTGTTTACAGCAAGCTCCACCTTAGAATAAAAATAGCAGTTAGCAGTTAGCTGTTACTTCTTGGCTACAGCTTCTTGGAATTTGGTGCGCATCTCTTCACGAAGTGCTACCGTATTTTCCCAATCCACAGGGATGGAATTGGCAAGAATATCTTTGGTAGGAATTGCATCATAGGGTGCGTCTGGATAAGAGGCGCTGACTGAGTGCATCCAGGCCTTTACAATGTTTTTCTGTCCTTCTTGGGAAAGGAACCACTCTGTTACAGCCTTTGCTGCCTTGAGGTTTTTGTTGGGACTCCACTCATCGTTGATAGACATGATGGGGGAGGGAACTACAATGGTGCCGTCAGTAGGATAGATGACCTCAATTTTTGAATTGTCTATCTCTCTCTTCTGCAGGACTGACTCTTCAAGGACCATGACTACTTTACATTCGCCAGTCTCAAGTTTT
>CAXYZP010000382.1:0-1977 GCA_964293175.1 uncultured Sphaerochaeta sp. | reverse complement strand
CAATAATTTTTTGGGCAATATTGAATTAAAAGTTTCCGTGCGCCAGTTCGGCGTTATACATATAGCGGAGTGAAACTCTCTGCCTGACAAAGCCTAACCAGCAGTCAGTATCCAGCCTTGGAACCGAAACCGTGAGGCTAGGTTTAAGCGTAGGTAGGAAAGCACAAGAGCCGTAAGGGGAACCTGAAGTGATTGAGCCCCGTTAAGTGGTAAAATGGAAGCCAATATTGTTGGAAAGATAGTCGGCAGCATGAACAGTCCGTTAGAGGTGAGGGCTGGGAGATTCCATCGGGGTCGGAGAGCATGGCGAGTGTGCAAGGTATGTATGGCGTACCTGGGAGGACTTGCATCTTGCCGCCACTGGGCGGAAGCCATTGGCACAAGGCTTTGGAAGGCCAAGGCCAATGGTGGGTGCAAGTAGTCGGATCTTCTCATAGTAGTGATGAAACCTGTGAAAGCAGGTGGAGCGAAGGGGAAGACATTTCGTTTGTTTCCTTTGATGAAACACTTGGGACACTGGAGGCCCCGTTAAAAGTGGTAAACGAAGAGAAGGAGATATGGGAGCTGTCCGGCACCCATAAGCGGTTGCAGACCCTTATTCACCATGTGAACAAGGACAGTCTGAGAGAGGAGCACCAGCGTCAGAGCGGGGACAAGGCCTCTGGGGTCGATGGGGTGACGAAGGCGGAGTACTCAAGGAATCTCGATGCTAACATCGATGACCTCCTGTTGAGGATGAAATCTTTCTCATACCGACCGAAACCAGCTAGGAGAACCTATATCCCCAAGCCAGGTGGCAAGATGCGTCCACTGGGAATACCTTCCTATGAGGACAAGCTTGTACAGGGTGTGATGGCGAAGGTACTGAACGGTGTGTATGAGCCTAGGTTCATGGACTGTTCGTACGGGTTCCGTCCCAGCAGGAATTGCCATGACGTGATTCGGGAAATCAACTCTACCATTTATAAACAACCAATCGGCTGGGTGGTGGAGGCCGACATCAAGGGCTATTTCGATAACATCGACCATTCATGGCTGATGAAGTTCCTTGAGCATGACATTCAGGACAAGAACTTTCTCCGTTACATCGTCAGGTTCCTCAAGGCAGGAATCATGGAGGACGGGCAATACCTCGACAGCGAGAGCGGCTCGCCGCAAGGTGGAATCATCTCACCCATACTTGCCAATGTGTATCTGCACTATGTGCTGGATATCTGGTTTGAGAAGGTGGTAAAGCCTCGGATGAGGGGCAAGGCGTATCTGTTTCGCTATGCCGATGATTTTCTGGCCCTGTTCGAGTACGAGGAAGATGCGCGTAAGTACTATGAAGTACTGCCGAAGCGACTGGGCAAGTTCAACCTTGAGGTTGCTCAGGAGAAGACCAGACTGATACCTTTCGGAAGAAACTCAGGCTCAAAGGAGACCTTTGACTTCTTGGGTTTCACCCATATCAATGGGAAAGACCTGAAGGGGCACTACCGTGTGGTGCATAGGACAAGCAAGAAGAAGCTGAGTGCCAAACAGCAAACTATGAAGCAATGGCTGAGACTGAACATGCACAGTCCTGTCTGTGATATCTTCGAAGGCCTCAACAGGAGGCTCGTGGGTCACTACAGGTACTATGGCATAAGCGGTAACGGCAAGAGTCTGGAAAAGTATCAATATTACTGTATCATGACTCTTTTCAAGGTATTGAGACGAAGGGGCCAGAAGAGGAAAATCAACTGGAAAACCTACAATAGAATACTTAATGCCTATGGGGTTGCAATGCCAAAGATATACGTGAATATCTGGCGCTGACCCGAAGAACGAAATGAGGAGCCGTATGCCTTAATTGGGCAAGTACGGTTCTGGGAGGGACATTTATAGGCTGTTGGTACTGGAGATTAACGCCTATAAGTGTCTACTCGACCTCTTTATACTGAAATTGAAAGATTAGCTAAAAACCCTTGTAGATCAAATCACTATACTTTTCAG
>CAXYZP010000381.1:0-1982 GCA_964293175.1 uncultured Sphaerochaeta sp. | reverse complement strand
AACTCTTCACTGGTGGTCTGTATGGGGGTGATGATGAGCACCAGGGGGACCATGTGCAGCAAGTCGTTCATATCCCCGCTGTACAACTGGAACTGCTCAGGTTGCAACAGGGCATGGCCCAAGGTGAAAAGTGCTGCTACCCCTAGGTAAGCCATGGCACTTTGTAGCATGAGCATCCAATCAATTTTCTTCTTGTCTGTTATGATGTGTTTGATGTTTGTGCGCATCAGAAAGCGCAAAGAGAGGTAGAGACCAAAGGCCATAGCAAAGAACGGAAGGTTTGCAACGAGGTATGCCTTGATGATCTCGTCTTCGAGATTCACCTTGGTGAATTGGTAGGCTAGGATGGGCCCGAGATTCAGCCAGATATAGACACTGAGTAGGACAGAGAGCGCTCCTGCAAGAGGAGGAAAGCGTCCTGTTTTCGACTGTGTGGATTTTTCATCCTGTTCTGGCATAAGCATGAGTAATGGTACACACAATCGTGGTATACTGCAATCTATGGAACAGACGAAACGAACCTATGTACATAGCGCTTTTGATGAGGGCTACATCTGTGTCTTCCCCACAGAAGTAGCAGCTAGAAGTTTTTTGGTGGACTATGCCCTCTATGGCAAGCATAAGGCTATCTTGGCAGAACAAGCTATCTCCTTTGATGTGTTCAGAGCCCAGTTTTTGCCCAAGCATGCAGAAGAGCAACCGGCAAACACCCTAATACGTCAGCTGTTTGCCCGGACTCTGCTTGAAACCCCTCATGGGCTATCCTACTTTATCAACCCGAATTATCCTGAGGCAAACAGTCGCTTCAGCAAGTACCTTGCTTCCCTTCTCCCCCAACTAGGATTGGCCTTGGATGAAGAGGTGCTCGCCCTCATGAGCCCTTCGATGCAGAGTGATGTAAAGATTCTTTATCAGAGGTATGTATCTTTTCTCTCCGATCACCAGCTTTTCGAACCAGGATATGAACTGCCATCGCTACAGTTTGCTGATGAAGATGTATTCTCCAAGAAGTACTGCATCCTCTTTCCCTCTTTGATTGCGGGCCTCGATAGCCTCATCGTGAGTTTGGGCTCCCCCTCTTGGATTACCCGTAAGCCGATACCTGCATTACTTAGTAATTCTGTCCAGTTGGAAGTCTTTGACAACCATGTGGAGGAGATTCGAACAACACTGCGAAGGATCCGTCACCTCCTTGATGAGGGGGTCCCAACCCGGGACATCCTCATCGGATGTGCAACACCGACCACCATGCTCCCTTCTCTTGAGAGGGAAGCATGGCTGTACGACATACCCTTGGTCATTCGGCAAGGTAAATCACCCTTGCTCTATCCCAGCGGAAGATTCTTTTCCCGCCTGAAGGAGGTCTATGAAGAGAGGTTCAGCTTGGAGAGTATGAAAGCCCTTCTTCTGGATATAGGCTTCCCTTGGAGAGATCTTGAGACACAGCGCAATCTGCTAGCAACAGCTGTCGATAGGGCCGTAGTGCAAGGCTCCCTCTGGGGCAGTGACCAATGGACAGAGCAACTGAGAAATACTTCTTTGATAGTCTGGTACAAGTCCTTCAAGGAAAGTGTTGTAGGATTATGCACTTCTAAGAACATCGAAGAGCTCAGAAAGAATCTTAACCACTTCCAGGATACCTACTTCATAGACACCCAGTGGACCGGCACACAAGGCGAAGATGTCTACTCCTTCTGCCTAGATGCCATGGAGAAGATCAAATCGGCCATGGCATCGGTCGCTAGTGATTCCTATCCCTCAGTTTTCAGCTTCTTTTTAGAATTTCTCGATACCAAGCTCTATGTGCCGCAGATAGAGGACGGAGGGATACAGGTATATCCCTGGCCTCTGACGGCCCCTTTGGAAGCCAAGTATCACTTTATCCTTGGCCTTGACCATGTAGGCTCGCGATGTTTAGAACAGCCCTTGGGCCTGTTGCCCCAGACAGTGGAGAGCAAGGACCGTAAGGAAGAAGATACC
Source organism: uncultured Sphaerochaeta sp. (assembly GCA_964293175.1). Taxonomy (GTDB): domain Bacteria; phylum Spirochaetota; class Spirochaetia; order Sphaerochaetales; family Sphaerochaetaceae; genus Sphaerochaeta. Next base: position 2 of record CAXYZP010000381.1, on the reverse strand, counting down.
AC
>CAXYZP010000380.1:0-1988 GCA_964293175.1 uncultured Sphaerochaeta sp. | reverse complement strand
TTTGACGAGTACCAATACGCTGTTGTTTGGCACGATGATTTGTTCTTGCTTGGTTCTTGGGATTGCTTTTTCTTGAAGGCTTGGGCAAAGCTGTGTATCTGCACTGAGTTTCGGAAGTTTGTCTTGAGCAATTTCGACCTGCCCACTACATCAAGGCCCGATCGTGCAAAGGAAGAGCCAACCTGATAGATGCTCTGCCTGTCATCACCACAGAGGACCACACATCCACCGCTGAGCTGTTTAAGCACCCGTAGCGTGGCTGTTCCTAGGTCTTGTGCCTCATCAATAAAAAGCTGGTCATACACTACAGTTTCTTTTGTGTCTTGTCGCTTTACTAATTTCAACAACAGCACTGGGATATAGGAGAAACAGAACATCTGTTGTCTTTCCATAGCCTCTATGACAGCATCACGAACAAGCCAGACTTTTTCCCGTTGTTCCTTTTTCAGCGGCTGCTTCATTCCCTTTCTGGGGATGAGAGATGTGATGTACTCGTCATAGGAGATGTCCTGTTTGAACAAGAAACAATCAATCTCTTTGGCAAGGTCTTCAGCTTTCATCCCTTCGTAGGCATGGCCTTCACACACCTGTAAAAGGATATCGGTGTTGATCTGTGCCGAAGGATAAAATTCCTGAAGCCTTTCAAGTAGGAAGGCGTCGACTGTAGAGACAAGGGGCTTGTGCGCCCGGTCAGATAGAATGGAAACCATATATCGGTTGAACTTGACCAGTGTGTTGGTAAAGGTAAGAAGGGCAACCCTCGGAACACTGGTTGTATCCTTGTCATGGTCTAAGGCCTTCTCCATAGCTTTTATCAAGACCAAAGACTTTCCAGTCCCCGCACTTCCCCTGATAAGAAAATCCCCGTCAAGATTGATAAGATCCAGGAGGGCGGCCTGCTCACTGCTCAGGCGGAGCATAAGCTTTTCATAGGATCCGCGCGTTCTGGTGAAGACGGTCATGCGCCTCATTGCATCCATATATTCCTGAGCTTTGTTCAGGCTTTGGATCGTATCCTGCATGGCTTTTATCTTCTCTTGCGTCTCAAAGCGTTCCTTGCGTAGGCGGTCAATCCTTTTAGTGTGCGATGCATGTGAGCTTTCCAGTTTGGCCAGCTCAATGTCACTGTTTCTCAGTTTTGTATTCGCTTCCCATACTCTCTGTTTTTCAGAAGTGAGGATGCTTACCTGTTGGGCAAGTTGGACGCTGTGCTCTTTTTCATAGGTATACAGATGCTGCATCCGCTCATATTCTATAGCAAGGGATCCCAATGATATCCGCTGGTCCCATCTGGAGAGATAGGTCCGTATGGTGGCGAGCCTCTCCTGTCCCCCAAGATCAGCCAGCTTGCAAAAGCACTCGAGTTCAAAGGTCGCAACCTCTGCACTGGATGCTTCGGCTTGGGCAAACCGATGTCGTACATCGTTGGTCTCCATATGGGTATGTTTCAACTCCTTGAGGACGGAAAATTCAGGGATGAAACCTGGGTTGTTTTCCTTACACTCATCGAGAAACCTATAGACCAGATCATTGAATCCCCCTTCCATCGTAGTCAGGTCATAGCGCTCACGTAGGGTTCCTTCTATGAATGCATGGACAGCCAGGCTGAAGATGGCGGGGTCGGTACCCTGCAATGCTTCCAGGCGGGCAAGTTGGGAATCAATGTATGCTGTATTCATAGATATACGTCTCCTGAGTTCAGTGTAGGGGGGCAGGAGGCAAAGCGCAACGTATAAAAAGTGGCTGAGGGTAGGAACTGTTGTTTGTCAAAGGGAGGGTATGCAATGGGAAGGTTAGGGAGTTTCAAACAAATATTTTTTCGCTAGTAAGAAAAGAGAGAATAGGCATACGGAGAAAGAACTGCCGGAAAGAGGCTTTCCTCTATCCGGCAGTTTACTAGTATTAGGCCTGTTTTACAGTTTTACCCTTTGTGGTTCACTGTTTTTATCAGATTACAAAAACCCCTTCTCTTTCAGATAGGCTAGGGC
>CAXYZP010000379.1:0-1990 GCA_964293175.1 uncultured Sphaerochaeta sp. | reverse complement strand
GGGCATGCTGGTGGACCTTCCTACAGGATCGGGCAAGAGCGTCTGCTTCATGCTTCCTTCTATCCTGGTTTCTGGCTTGACAGTCATTGTCTATCCCCTGCTCTCCTTGATGAACGACCAGGTGAAGCGCTTTAAGCAAAGTGGCATTCCCTGCATCTGCATTCGCGGCGGACAAACCAAAGAGCAAAGAAGCTCTATCTGGAACATGCTTGCTGAAAAGCAAGCCTCTGTAGTTATAACCAACGCTGAGTGCATGCTCAATCCCCAGGTTATAGCTAACCTAGGCCTCTATCCCATTAGTCTATTGGTAGTCGATGAAGCACATACAGTAGTACAGTGGGGAACTAGTTTCCGCCCTTCCTATAAAAGTCTGGGGACTGTCATCGCCTATTTATCCATTCGACAGATACTGGCCTTCACAGCTACAGCTGATGAGGCCATTACCAAGGAACTGCAAACCTTGCTCTTCCTTGGTAAGAACCCCCACAGCGTACGGGGTAGCGCTGACAGGGAGAATATCATCTACCATGTGCAGAATACGCTATCGAAAATACACTCTGTATCCATGTTGCTCAAAGAAAAATCTTCCCGGCCTGCCGTCGTCTTTTGTCAAACGAGAAGAGAGTGCGAGCTTGCAGCAAGTGACTTCTCAAATACCTATCAAACTATTCCAGCCAGATATTATCATGCCGGACTAGGAACATCCTCTAGGGAGATCCTTGAAGCATGGTTTGCCGATACTGATGAAGGGGTGCTCTTCAGCACGAATGCTTTTGGCATGGGTGTAGATAAGCGAAACATAAGGACGGTCATCCATAGAACCCTATCCAAGGATGTTGCTTCATTCTTGCAGGAAAGCGGCAGGGCTGGAAGGGATGGAGATATTGCACACTCCTATGTCTTGCTGGGAGAAGATGAAAAAGAGAAAGCTATGAAGGCAATGAAAACAACAAAGGATACTTCTTCATTTTTGGAGCTGTATACCATATTTACTGACAGGACATGTTGCTTACGAGAAAGCCTGCTGCATCTGCTAGGGGAAGCACTTGAGGGCTGCAGTGGTTGCGATGTATGTAACCATACTCTTTTTGAACATCCAGATGGACAAATTCAGATCATGCGTACAGTACGACACCGCCCCCTCGCCTACTCTCCGGGGTCTTTGGCCAAGCTTTTATGTAAGGAGGACAGCCATGACAGTCGATCAGGGGTGCTGTCCTGCTGGACAGAAAGAGAACTGGTAGAAGCGATAAAGAGCCTGCTTAACCACCACATCTTAACTTTGTCAAAGTATCCAAGGAAGCGATTATACTATAGATCCGATAGAGTAGCAGCGATTCTAAACTCTCTTACAACTTCATGTACAGAGATTCCTTAATCCAACGCTTGAACCATTTATATGGATTTCTCAATAGTAGCATTCCACAAGAACCCCTATACCTAATGCCGATTTCCTCAATTATGTATATCTTTAGATACATGAGGGAAGACATGAAAACAATACAAATGAGAAGAAGCATCCGATCCTATACAGACCAGGCTATTGAGAGCGAAAAAATTGAAAAATTGCTCAGGGCTGGGATGCAGGCACCGTCAGCAATAAACCAGCAACCTTGGGAATTCCTTGTCGTCCAGGATAAGAAAACCTTGGAAGCTCTTTCGCTTATAAGCCCCTATGCACACCTTGCGGCCAAAGCATCTTTAGCGATCATACCCATGGCTAATGACGACAGGATGATATACTCCGATCATTGGCAACAAGACCTTGCTGCAGCCACAGAAAACATTCTCCTAGAGGCAGTGGAGCTCGGCTTGGGGGCTGTCTGGCTTGGGGTTGCTCCAAATGAAGAACGTATGTAATATGTGAGAGATCATTTTGACCTACCTCCCAATCTCAAACCATTTTGCATAATCTCCATCGGATATCCTGCCAAAGGGAACGAAAACAAGTTTGTAGACCGATATGATGAGACAAAGGTCCACAACGAGA
>CAXYZP010000378.1:0-1995 GCA_964293175.1 uncultured Sphaerochaeta sp. | reverse complement strand
AAGGTCTTTGTACAGAAAATTCTGTATAGAGGCGAAGACACCCACCAAAAGAAGGTGCCGGAAAAGTAGCAGAAAGAGGTTATAAAGTACGCCAAGTGTGAACTTTAATGTGAGAAAGAACATCAAAATATCTCTACAGCATGCATTTACAGAAGGTTATACTTTCTGAAAGGATAAATGTATTCAAGATGCTTGAATGGCAAGAGCCAGAAGTCTTTGTGTGAGAGAGAATCCTCTTGATCTGAACGAAAAATAATTCAAAATATATTCAAATCAAGATACTTGCGATTGCATGGGCATCGAGAGATAGGGAGACCCCATTGAAGGGTTGTTAGTATTGGTATGATTAGAGAAGCAGCTTTAATCGTAGCCAGTTTCAAAGACCCATATTGGGTTGTAATCACAAAAAAAATTACAATTACATATTTTCTGCAAGAGAGTATTGTCATTACACTTGTCCTCCTACTTGAATAAAAATTAACAAAAAAGAGAAAACATGAAAAAATCACTGATAGCAATCACAATCGTATTACTCGTTACCGGAGTCCTATTCGCTTCATCAAGCTGGATAGGAGCCCAAGGCACCGTTTCTCAGCAAAAAAACACCACAACGGTGGGAAGTCTAGAGCAGGAAACTACAACGAATTTTGCTGGACTGAATGTCGCAGGAACCATTTATCCTGGCGATTCGTCCGTAGGAATTGGATTTCAAGCTGGGGGTTCCAAGATATTTAAAGCCACGAACAACGATACAGAAGTAACATGGTCAGATTATCCCCCAACTATGAATATTGGCGCCTTGGCAAAATTCAAAATTGGTATGTCCGAAATGTTGGCCTTGGAACTTGGTGGTGGACTCATGTACGAGCGTACAACTACGACCTATGACTTTGGACTTTTTGAAGCAAGAACTGATCTCAATACCCTCAGTGTGCTAACAGCTGCCGATGTGGTGGTTCATATTGGTGATTCCCTAGCTCTCATTGGCGGAGTGGGCGTATCATTTCCCCTCACCACACAGGGAACATACACCGACAACTTTGATACATCAATCAAGGAAGATTTTGATGTGAAGGGTTATACATTCAGCGGAAAGGTTGGAGTTGGCCTTAGCTTCTAGAACTTCAAATCTAAGCTAGCGAACTAGTACAGACGACCCCATACTCTCTGGATCTTTCCAGAAGGTATGGGGTCTCTTTATTTGTCTGGTGTGAGGTTGCCTTTCCTTCTAGGAACGAGCCTCAACCTTAGCCTGTTCTTACCTACTCAGATACCCACCATCGACAGGTAGCATAACCCCACAGACATAGTCTGAGGCATCGGAAGCAAGGTAGACGACAGCACCAGCCATATCTTCAGGCTGTCCCCATCGTTTCGCAGGGATACGAAGAGCCAGCTCAGCAAATCGGTCTGTATCCTCAACCAAAGCCGTGTTGATCGGAGTTGCCATATATCCTGGGGCAATACAATTCACATTGACACCCCGAGAAGAAAGCTCATTGGCCATGGTCTTGGTAAGCTGCATGACCCCACCCTTTGTTGCACAGTAGGCGACTGTATTAATACCGGCAGCTATCGAGTTCACCGAAGCAATGTTGATGATCTTACCCTTTCCCATACCAACCATCAGATTGGCTGCCCACTGGGCAAGATCGAATACTGCCGTCAGATTGAGTTCGACAACCTTATCCCAGTCTTCAATGGGGAATTCCAGAACAGAGTGACGGATCTGGATGCCTGCATTATTGACCAGGATATTCACCTGCCCATCAAGCATTGATTCAATCTTCTCTTTCAAGGCGGTTCGGCTATCACGTTGCATAAGGTTAGAGCAAAGGCCTTCAGCGAGGAGACCCCGTTCCCTAAACCCAGCTGCCTTCAGGTCGATGTCCTGATGGACATCGACCATGATGACGCGACAACCTGCTTCAGCCAAACCTTGGGCCATCCCCCATCCCAGTCCTTGATACGCACCGGTCACCACAGCATTTTTTC
>CAXYZP010000377.1:0-1997 GCA_964293175.1 uncultured Sphaerochaeta sp. | reverse complement strand
CAAATCCCCTCCTTCCCTCAAACGATGGCTCTCGGTGATCTGGGTAAAACTGTCAGCAATAAAGGGGATATAGGTAAAAGCGAGGGTTACCACCAACGAAGCTTTATACGGCAGGCGATACCAACGCAGGGCAAGCATAACATCAGTCATGGGTGTTGTGGCAAACAGCAGCGTACAGGCGTACGTGATGCCGATGAATCGGCCCCCCAGCCTTGCGGCTTGCAAAGCCCCCTCATGGGTAATAAGTGTAAAAGATCCGATACTGATCAGACTCTGACCACTACGCACATTGAAAGGCATGAACAGAACCATGAAGATAAGCATGGGCAGGATGGACATGAAAGTCTTTCCCGTATGACGCAGGCCTGTATTTACACTTCCTACGAGGATAAGCATCAATACAGTCAGGTAAAGCCCTTCCAAAGTAACGCCGAGAAACAGCCAGATGCAGATAAGCAGCATGGCCATGATCTTGGCCCTTGGGTCCATCCGGTAGAGAAAGCCGTGTCCTGCAACAAACGTATTTGTAGTCATGCTCTCTCCAAGACACCTGCCTCGATGGCGTAGGTGGTCTCACTGACGAGGTGAGCGAACTTGCGGTCATGGGTGATAAGCAGGATTCCAGCTCCATTGCGTCGCAATAGGGCTATGATGGAAAGAGCAACTGCATAGGTCAGGGCGTTGTCAAGTTCATCAAGAATATAGAAGGGACGATCGAGCAGATAGTAGACAGCCGCCTGTAAGGCTTTTCTCAGAGGGTAGCTCATGGTTGAAGGGGTCTCTTCCAAGTCAAGGCCGAACAGGGAGGCGCAGTCATCGACCATGGCAGTCACCTGCTCATCACTGAGGTCTTTGCGCCTCATCAATGACCAGGACAACTCCTCCCTGACAGTAGGCAAGAATATCTGCAGGTCAGGATTCTGAAAGAGGTAGCCGACATTGCGATTCAGTTCCCTTTGAGCCATCTTTTTCCCATCGAGGGTGAACGATCCTGCGCTAGGCTCATCAAGGCCGCACACCAAACGGCTGAAGGTGCTTTTCCCACTGCCATTCGGCCCTACCAGGGTAACGAGCTCACCACTATGCATCTGAAAAGAGGGCACTGACAATCTGAAGGGTTTAGCCTCCAGCGTACTTACTCGGGTTCGAACAGTCACAAGATCTGAACAGGCAAGGGTATGCTCTGTCATGATAGGAAGGACTTGATTCTCAAGAGGATTGGCAAGCTCATCACCACAGAGAACAGAGAAGGCATGAAGGATTTCGTCCTTCTCGCCAAAGCGGATCTTGCCATCTTCCAAGAGGGCATACCGATCAAAGAGATCTTCAAACTGCTCCAGATAGCGGGAAGCGAGCACCAAGGTGGTCTGCTTCCCTTCCCTGATGAGGGTGGTGAGGTATGCACGCCAAGTGCGATCGAGGTCATCAAAGGATTCGTCCAATACCCAAAGATGGGGATTAAGCGCCTGCTGTACAGCCAGCAGTACACGCTTTCGTTCCCCTCCGCTCAACTCCTGCTGGCTAGAGGTGCGTAAAGGCTCCAGTCCCCAATTGATAAGGACCGTAGTAACCCTCTTCGCGATCTCTTCACGCTTCAGACCCAAGGCCTCCAACGGGAAGGCTATCTCGTCTTCAACAGAGAGAGCGACAAACTGTTCCTGTGGATTTTGGGAGACATAACCGCAATCCAGCAGCAACTCCCAAGGTTCTGTATGGGCAAGGTCCTTAGCACACACATGAACACTCCCTTCCAAAACACCTGGAAGGTATTTGGGGCAGAGACCGCTTATAATGCGTGCGAGGGTGCTTTTTCCCCGATCAAAAGGAGCGAGCAAAAGAGTCTTGCTCGCATATTCTAAACGGAGATTAACCCCAGTAAGAACTGGGGAGTTCTTTTCTTCTTTCCATGACTGATAGGTAAAACAGAGGTCCCTGACCTCAAGACAGGGTACTCTCTCACCCTTAGTTGGGGAGTTCATTGAACCGTTTTTTCACCT
>CAXYZP010000376.1:0-2002 GCA_964293175.1 uncultured Sphaerochaeta sp. | reverse complement strand
CAGTGCAGCATCAAACGCGACGTGTGAGGGGGAGAAGTTTATCCGCTTCACATATGCACAACTCTCAGTTGCACCGGTTGTCCTATCCATGCCCGAGTCTTCCCACTCCACAGAGAGGGGGCCTTCATACCCTGCCCTGTTGAGCTCCCTGATGATACCATCAAAGTCCACATTGCCATGTCCGACCGAGACAAAGTCCCAGTTTCGGCGAGTATCACCAAAGGGAAGGAAAGAACCAAGGACCCCACCACGCTCATTCTTCAAAAGCTTGACGTCCTTCATATGGACATGGTAGATACGGGAAGCAAAATCCCTGACAAAAGTCACTTCATTGACACCCTGCCACACAAGGTGGCTTGGGTCGAAATTGAGGCCCAAGGTAGGACGATTGTCGAACAGCTTGAACAGGCGTTCGGTGGTGTAGTAGTCAAAGGCTATCTCCGTAGGGTGCACTTCCAGGGCAAATTGTATGCCACATGCATCAAACACATCAAAGATGGGGGTCCAAAGGTCATAGATAAGGCTAAAGCCCTCTTCTATCATCTTCTCTGAGGTCTGGGGATAGGAGTACCATCGCGCCCAGATGGGGGAACCCGTAAACCCGTTGACCACCTTGACTCCAAATGCCTGAGCAGAGCGGGCTGTCCTCTTCATCTCTTCAACAGCCCATTCCCTGATGGCTTCTGGCTTGCCTGCTAGGGTAGCCGGGGCAAAGTTGTCCAGTCTCTCATCCCAGACATCCCCGACACACTGGCCGGTAAGATGTGCACTTATTGCTACACACGAGAGCCCATATTTGTTGAGCGTCTCCCATACCCATGGGATATAGGTAGCGTCCTCCAAAGCCTTCGTCACATCAAAATGGGCATGTGTAGCCAGTTCCAAACCCTCATAGCCCATATCCTTGGCAAGGATGCACAACGCTTCCAGTCCAAGATCTCCAAACTGACCTGATGCCAGTGTAACTAACCTACTCATACATTCCTTCCTTACAACAGCACTGCACTGTTTGTTCTTGCGCTCTCATACATGGCATCGGTGATCGTCATCAAGGCCAGAGCCTCCTGGGGGGTGTTCAAGGGCTCTTTGTTCCCCATAATACACTCCACGAAACTAGCGGCATTGGCTATTCGCCCCATAGTCTCATCCTTCTCTGTAATGACTTCACGATTGACCTGACGGCCAAACTCCTCGGTAAAGAGGGAGAGCGTATCCATACTGGTCTCATCATAGCCATCACGGGCAAACAGGCGCTCTACCTTCCCCCCAGCCCTACTTCCCTGGAAGACGACGGAAACCACCTCGCGTTCATTCATCTCTGCCCATGAGGTGCGTATCATAAGAGCCTGCCCATCCTCAAAGGTGACCATCGCATGGGCAGAGGTCTCCACATCCATTGGTGAAGTCCCATCGGCAATGCCCCAAGGACCCTTGAAGTCAGGATTGCCCATAAAATCATTGAAGGTGGAGGCAAGCACAGCTTTGGGCTTGGGAAAGCCCATGAAGTAGAGTGCAAGGTCTATCATGTGCAGCAGGTCTATCACAGGCCCGCCACCTGAGAGTGCCTTGTCAGTGAACCAGCCACCAAACCCCGGGATACCGGCCCTGCGGATCCAGGTTGCCTGAGCCGAGTTTATCTTTCCCACCACCCCTTGCCGGATATAGGCAGCCATCGCCTGGGCTTCGGGGCGGGCGCGGTTATTGAAGCCGAACATCAGGGTCTTCCCAGAGACCTTTGCTGCATCGTACATCGCCTGCATTTCAGTGGCATTCCTTGCAGGGGGTTTCTCGCAATAGACATGCTTGCCTGCCTGTAGAGCCTCTATGGAAAGGGGGGCATGGAACTTGTTGGGAGTCACTATGGAAACGGCATCAAGGTGGGGAAACCTTTGTAGCATCTCAGTAAGGGAGGAGGCGGTATGCTCGATACCATATTCCTTGGCAAAGGAAACAGCCTTCTTCTCGTTATAATCCGCAACACAGACAACGTTTGCCCCCGCCT
>CAXYZP010000375.1:0-2013 GCA_964293175.1 uncultured Sphaerochaeta sp. | reverse complement strand
ACCATCCTGTGGTCCGTGATGTTTTGCTGTCAGGGGGAGACCCCTTCATGCTCAGCGACGAGTACCTGGACTGGATCCTTACCGAGCTGAGGAAGATAGACCATGTGGAGATTATCCGCATCGGAACCAGAATTCCAGCAGTGCTTCCTTACCGCGTAACTGACGAGTTGGTCACCATGCTTAAGAAGCATCACCCCATCTGGCTGAACACTCAGTTCAACCATCCTCGGGAACTGACCAGCTCTTCCAAGAAGGCTTTGGCAAAGCTTGCCGATGCCGGTATCCCCTTGGGAAACCAGTCCGTCTTGCTGAATGAAGTTAATGACTGCCCTCGTATCATGAAGAGCCTGGTTCAAAAACTTGTCTATAGCAGGGTCCGCCCTTACTACATCTACCAGTGTGACCTTTCTGAAGGTCTCTCGCACTTCCGTACATCAGTAGGGAAGGGCATTGAGATAATGGAGAGCCTGCGCGGGCATACCAGTGGGCTCTGCGTCCCCACCTATGTTGTCGATGCACCAGGGGGAGGAGGCAAGATCCCTGTCATGCCCAACTACCTGATTTCCTGGTCGACCAACAAGGTAATCCTTCGTAACTATGAAGGGGTCATCACCACATACCAGGAACCTACCAACTATACCCCCACCACCTGTGACCGCAACTGTGAAAAATGTAATTTGGAACTGCCTCTTACCGCAGCAGACGAATACAAGGCGATAGGCATAGAGAAACTTCTCTGTGACTATGAAGACAGCTTTTCCATGTCCCCTGAAGGATTGGAACGTGAGAGTAGGGCACACCTTATTGAGGAGACAGCGCATGCATGATAAGACCATCACCATCGACGGAGCCGTAGTACAACACGGAGACAACAACAGCCGTGTCTATCTTATGGACATCGCCGATGCCCATCCAGATACCCTAGTGGAGAGTCTTGCCACCCTAGCCAATGAAAATGGCTACGGTAAGATCTTCGCCAAGATACCCAAGTCCAAGGCCGATGCTTTCATGAAGGCCGGCTACGGCGTAGAAGCTTCTGCCTATGGCCTCTATGGAGGTGTTGAACGAGGACTCTTCCTCAGCAAGTATCTCAAGGCTGATAGAGAGAATGAAGAGCCTTTATATACCTATCAGGATGTACTCTCCCTAGCCTACGGGAAACAGGAGGTCGAGTTACCCCTTTTGAAAGAAGGGGAGACTGTCCGCCTATGCACCCTTGAGGATATCCCCACGATGGCGAATCTGTACAAAGGTGTTTTTGACTCCTATCCCTTTCCCATCGACAAGCCGTCCTTTCTTTCTTCAGCCATGCAAGGAGACACCATCTTTGCCGGAGTGGAGAAAGAAGGAGTAATTATAGCACTTGCCTCAGCTGAGTGTGACCTTTCTGAAGGACACCTGTTTGCTGAAATGACCGACTTTGCAACGAATGAGGAGCATAGGGGCAACGGGTATGCCCTGCACCTGTTGCGCTTCTTGGAAATCCAGGCAAAAGAGAGAGGAGTCCAGACAGCCTTCACCATAGCCCGTGCCATCTCCGAGGGGATGAACATCACCTTCTCAAAGGCTGGCTATACCTATGGTGGCAGGCTGAAGAACAATACCGACATCTCAGGCACCATAGAGAGTATGAATGTCTGGTATAAGCCTCTATAAGCAAAAAATGTATCAGGAGAGGGAACAAAACCTCTGGTGGTGCTGAGTTTCCTAGCAAAACAGGGGACATAGTGAATTCACGTGGTATACTCCATCACAACCAATGCTTGTGATGGAGTGTTTTCATGAAACGAAACCTTACCGTTTTCCTTTCCCTGTTGTCTGTGATTATCCTGTTGGGTTCCTGCACTGTAGCGAGGGGCAGTGAAGAACCTTCATCTGAGCCTGAGCTCTTTTCTTCAGTAATCAAAGGCTCCTGTTTTGACAGGGCAGGAAACCAGGTAGAGGTCGCTTCCGACTACTACCTGATCTACTATGCCGCAGACTGGTGTCCCTATTGTACAGAGTATGCCCAAG
>CAXYZP010000374.1:0-2018 GCA_964293175.1 uncultured Sphaerochaeta sp. | reverse complement strand
GTCTTATCTGCACTTCGATGAACGACCGCCTTGTACGCTACTACTACACCACAGCTTATCTTTGGGGTGAAGATCAGGAATTCAGACAGGCCATGTCAGAGAGTAAGGGCTTTTGCCTACATCACTTCCAAGGACTGCTTAAGCAGTCCAAAGAGGCCCTTGCCCCTTCAGTCCAACCGGAGTTTGTCCAAGCCCTTACCACACTTGAACTAGCCAATCTGGATCGCATAGCAAAGGATGTCTACTGGATGACCCAGAAGTACAAGTCAGAGAATGTAGATAAGGACTGGAATGGTTGTGAGGATGCGCATAAGCGAGGAATGAACAAGATGACCGGTAGGAACCGGGTTATTGATCCTCTGAAATAGGGCTCTCTGCATTAGAGGGTTTTGTCTGCCTTTTTTTGCGTTTCTTTTTATTCTGAATATTCAGTGATAGCTGCAAGGGGCTTTCCCCACCAGCTAGCTCGCGTTGTTTGAGCAGGGACGAAGTATGTCCTGTTCTGCTGAAGTGGTAGTAGTCGAGTTTTTCTCCGTTTGCACGATAGATGAGGATGTAATCTTTCTGGTGCAGAAAGGCTACTCCCAACACTAGATTGCAACCCTCCTTCTCCAGTTTGTGCAGCACTTCTACTTGCTGTTTGCTCAGGTAGTCCTGGTTTATCAGGATGGCCAAGGGCCGGTTCTTCTCCCTGTCATGAAGCAGGATATCGGCTTTGCTGTCCTTTGCAAGGGCAAACAGGTCGACCTTCATCTTCTGAGGAAGACCCAGGTAGCTTTTGCTGCTCGGGTCCAGAGAGAGGCCGAGGACTTTACATAGGGTCCTATGCAGGTGCGTGGCAAACGTGTGGGCAATACTCACTTTGGCCTTTGGCCAAGTGAAGAGCTCTGCTTCATCCTCAATGAGGTGTTTCAGAGCTTCTTCAAACGCTTCAAACAACTGGGTGTTTGTGTATTGCCTACTCATTGCTTCTCCTATTGGAAGTCCACTGACCAGTGCATCTCACTTACTTTTGAGATTGTCTGGTAGATGGAACAGTACCTGGTTGCAGTTTCAAAGGCCTTGAGAAATTTCTTCTCGTTGCCGACCCCGGTTGCAGTCGCCGCTACAGAGCACTGCTCTAAGGTCGTGGGACTCTCTTCCCGTTTGGTTCCTTCGATTTCAAAGGAGACATGCTCCCAAGATACTTTCATCTTATCAGCTAAATCAACAAAGGTGGCAAAAAGACACCCGGAAAGAGCTCCAAAAAGATAGTCGTAGGGCGAGGTTTCCCCTAATTCATGGGTTGCTCCCTTGTCGGTCGTAAACTGGTAATGATCTGGTACGAAATCGGCACGTATATGTTTTTTGCTCATAATAATCTTCCTTATACTCCATAATATAGTAATAAATACTATTTATTTCCAGTGGGATCTTCTTTGGTGGGATTAACATGGACCATACAGTGCTTGACCTGGGGGAAATTGACTTCAATAGCATGGTGGACCCGCTCTGCTATAGCATGGGCTTCGATAAGGCTTTGGGTTCCTTCAGCGGATATCTCCACATCTACATAGGCTCTGGAACCAAACATTCGAGTCTGTAGGACATCGACACCCAATACACCTTGTTGGATTTCAATGATCCTTTGGATTTTCTTGACCTCTTCATCTGGGCAGGCATGGTCAACCATCTTGTTCATGCCATCCTTGAAGATGTCCAGACCGACCTTGAATATGAACATGGCGATGACAATGGCTGCGATCGAATCAGCGATTGGAATGCCCATCCTAGATCCTACTATACCAATGAGCCCGCCTGTTGTTGCCAGGACATCGCTTTGCGAATCCCAGGCAGAGGCCATTAGGGCAGAGGAGCCCGTCTTTTTGGCAGCGCTTCTCGTATAGAGGAACATGATCTCCTTGATGATGATGGAGGCAATGGCGGTAACTACAGCCAATATACCGGGCATTGGAAGGTTCCTATAGGTACCCTTGAATATCTTTCCCAACCCATCAACAAACAGCCCGACACCAACG
>CAXYZP010000373.1:0-2026 GCA_964293175.1 uncultured Sphaerochaeta sp. | reverse complement strand
AACAAGTGACCATATACAATTATTGGAAGCAATCAAAAACAATGAACCGAAGCTTATTTATGGCATACTTGCAAGACACCTTAACGGTGGCTTACGCCGTATGGGGGATAAGGTAGTGACTGAATACGGAACATACTTCAAAGAACCCAAGGACAACGAGTACTGGAAAGAATTTTATAAGCCCTACTTCATCTAAAAACAATCTTATTCAATGAAGGATTTGTGAACGACTCTTCTTGTTCGCTTCACTTGCATTCTTGTATCCTTAGTAAAAACTCAAACAAAACCTGTAATAAGGAAGGGGATTCCCATGGGAATCCTCTTCTTTATATCGTTGTGCTGTTCTCGTTCTAAGCCTTCTCCATTACTAGGGATGATAACTCGTAATCAGTGTGCGCCCATCTTCTTCAGTTGGGTTATGATGTAGGTACGCTTGGCAGCTTTGGCATACTCGAGCACTGAATGGCCTTGGTAATCACGTGCGTTGATGTCTGCTCCAGACTTCAGCAGCTCTGAAACCACACGGGTCTCTTCATTGGAATTTACAGCAAGGATGAGAGCTGTCTCACCAAGATAGTTTCTTGCATTGAGGTCAGCTCCTGCTTCCAAGAGAGTAGCTACCACTTTTGGGCTCGTGCTTTTATTGGCAGCAAGATGCAGGGCGTTGGAGCGATACTTTGGCTCAGCTTCCTGTATGTCTGCTCCTGCTTCAAGCAATGCCTTGAGGACATTCACCGATGAGTTGTATTGGGCTGCTAGCATGATGGGTGTGAGTCCCCACTCATTCTGTGCATGAATGTCAGCCCCTTGTGCTAGAAGCGACTTTACTTCCTTCACTTTTGTTGCTGTTATAGCGGCGGAAAGCAGCTTTTTATTCAGGCTTTCAATGTTTTTAGCCATGGTAACGAATCTCCTTATTCTTTAGTTCAATTACTTTTATACACTTGTATTATCACAATTTCTCGACTAATTGTACAGAGGCGGACAATTTAGTTGACAGAAATCCAGACTTTGTAATTAATTTGTATGCTTTTCAATTTGCTTAGTAATACAGGTTTGTTGTATGATGAAGCCATGTTGACAAACGAAATTATCCAGCAAGTACCTAAAGTCGAGCTACACGACCACCTTGATGGGGGTCTGAGAATTAAAACCATCCTAGAACTGGCAAAAAAGTATGGGGTCGCCCTTCCCTCTGAAGACGAGCAGGAGCTACAATCTTGGTTTGTGCGGGGATGCAAACAGAAAAGCCTTTCGCTATATCTGGAAACATTTTTAGTAACTACAAGTGTCATGCAAACAAGGGATGCTCTGGAAAGGGTCGCCTTTGAGGCTGTAGAGGATCTCGTTAAAGAAAATGTCTGCTATGCAGAGATTCGCTTCGCACCCAACCTGCATCTGGAGAAAGGCCTTAGCCCTAAAGACGCTGTCCAGGCTGTCCTTGACGGCCTCGATCGTGGAAAGAAAAAGACCGGCATGCCATCGGGTCTCATCCTCTGCGCGATGCGCAACCAGAGCCCGGCTCTCTCCCTTGCTACTGCAGAGCTTGCAGTCGCCTTCTGTGATCGTGGAGTTGTGGGCTTCGACCTGGCAGGTGATGAAAGCGGCCATCCACCGAAAAAACACCTCCAAGCCTTCCAATATATCCGCAATAAAAACTTCAACATTACCATCCATGCAGGGGAGGCTTTTGGCGTAGAGTCCATCTGGCAAGCCGTCCAACTCTGTGGCGCCCATAGGATAGGGCATGGGACACGCCTCATTGAGGACATGACTCTTGAAGGAAATCATATTGAAGAGACCGGATCCTTGGCAAACTTCATTCGTGACCGACGCATTCCCATGGAGATGTGCCTCACCAGCAATATCGGCACGGGAGTGGCTCAAGACTACGCACACCACCCCTTCCCCATTTTCTTCCGCAACAAATTTAGAGTATTCCTCTGCACCGACAATCGCCTGATGAGTGATACCACCCTGACACGGGAAATGGAAATTGCAGTTAAGTACTACAACCTGACGCTCC
>CAXYZP010000372.1:0-2026 GCA_964293175.1 uncultured Sphaerochaeta sp. | reverse complement strand
CTACCATGGTATATGTAAGGCCAAACCAACAGAAAATCAGAGAAGCTGTTGAAAAAAATTCAAACAACCATGAATTGTCAGAATTGGAAAAGGGGGAATATGAACGAATGAAAGCCCATCTTTGTGGTATTCGCTGATGCGAATAATCCCGTAGTTACCGCCCCAAGACTTGACTGGGAGTGTCTAGCTGCCGATTCCTGTCAAAGGGCGGAATATTTCTGGTTTACGGCATATGGCTTGTAATGCAGGAAACGGCATTACAAGCCGATACTTTACACGCAGTACGGGTAACCCATGAGGGTAAGCTTCGCAAGAGCTACCTGTTCGTGATCCTCGATGACAAGAGTCGCCTAATTGTTGGAAGTGGCTTTTATTTGCGTGAGAATGCAGATTCCTTTGTAGACTGCCTGTCAAAAGCACTCAAAAGCAGGGGGGTCCCCCGAATTTTATATGTTGACAATGGCAGCCCGTTCCGAAATCACAGGCTCAGCATAGGCTGTGCATCCCTACAAATATCCCTTCGTTATGCAACTGCCTACAGGCCAGAGGGATCTGGAAAGGTTGAGCGTTTTAACAGAACAGTAAGGATGCAATTCCTGCCTGATATCGCTGAGGGTATAACCCTGGAAGAGCTGAACGAGCGGTGGCAAAAGTATCTGGATGAACAGTATCACCAGAGAAAGCATGGCAGCACAGGCCAAACCCCATTACAACGGTATCTGGATGATGCCCATCTGCTTAGGGGGGCCCCAAGCCAGCTGCCTGACTACTTCCGCTATCGCGAACAGCGCACAGTCAGCAACGACCGTACCGTCAGGCTTGCCGGAAGGCTCTATCAGGTTCCCCTTGGCCTTGCAGGCAAGCGCGTGGAGCTACGCTACGAGACTCTGGACAGGGTCGAGCTATTTGTAGACGGGGTTTCAAAAGGGTTTGTTTCAGAGGTTCCCCTGCAGGCCAATAGCCGCATCGGTAGGATTAGCGAGGGAACAAAGCAACCAGTCACTGCCAAGAGCGGCAGTCTCTTTTCGGGAGGCAGGGCATGATGAAGGACATCCGACATTTTTTCTCACTGAAGGCCGACCCCTTTCCTCAGGAAATTGCTACCGCAGACCTTTACAGGCTACCCAGCCTTGAACCCATGCAACAGCGCATCAGGTTTGCCATTTCAATGAGGAGCTTCTCGCTGGTAACCGGAGATGTGGGGTCTGGCAAGTCAACCAGTTTACGGTATGTGGTGGACAACCTTGCCAAGGGTGAGCATGAAGTGCTCATGTTCACCGCCGGTTCCTACACCATGGTTGAATTCCTGCGTCAGGTGCTCCTGTGCTTTGGAATCGTCTCCAATTCCTACAAGGTACCCCTGATGATGCGCCAGATACAGGACCAATTGCTTGAGATAAAAGGCCGAAGGATCTCTCCTGTGCTCGTCATTGATGAGGCACACATGATGCGCGCCGAGATTTTCAGCTACCTCCATCTGCTCACCCAGTACAAGCTGGACAGCTCACCTCTTATGAGTACCATCCTCTGCGGTCAGGAGGGTCTCATAGAAAAGCTCATGACACCGGATGCCAAACCGTTGGCTTCAAGAATCATGGGAAGGAGTCACCTTGAGGCAATCCGCAAGGAAGTGATGGAGGAATACATTGCACACCACATGAGGTTGGCAGGGGCTAAGAAGGGAGTATTCTCAGATTCGGCGATTGTGGCAATACACCAAGGGTCGGGAGGCTTGCTCAGGCGTGCCAACAATCTGGCAAAGGGGGCTATGCTGGCTGCCTCGATGGAAAAATGCCAGACTGTCTCATCTGAACATGTAAGGATGGCACTGACTGAAGTGATTTAGGAATCAGTGATTAGCCTAATGATATTTGGGGGTCTCCTAAAAGAGATCCCTAATTTTCTCCCTTGCCAATCTACTTAATAATTGTATCCACTCAACGTGATAAATGATGTTCTTTTAATCTGATACTCTACAACAGGTTGCCCGACGCCATTGTACCGCACCAATGGCTCGTCTCCTTTC
>CAXYZP010000371.1:0-2031 GCA_964293175.1 uncultured Sphaerochaeta sp. | reverse complement strand
TCTGCAAGAAACTTCAGTTCCCAGTCATTGTAGCGTGGGCTGTAGTGTATCAGGGCAAGTTTCTTGACCTCAGCATCACGCGCTATCATTGCCGCCTGAGCACTGGTCATATGCATCTTCTCGCGTGCAGTATCCTCCATGTCAGAACCAAACATTCCTTCACAGAAAAACAGATCGCTATCCTTAACATGAGAGGCTATCTTCGGCAGGTAGAGGGAGTCGGTCACAAAACTGAACTTCCGCCCTTCCCTCGCCTCGCCCATCACCTCCGATGGTTCTATGACTCTTCCATCCTCCAGAGTTACAGAAATTCCTTTCTGCAACTTGCCCCAAAGAGGACCCATAGGAATGCCAAGGCCGGTGGCGAGATCGGGATGGAACTCACCGGGACGAAGCTTCTCCTCCATTACAAAGCCTGTACAGGGTTTGGTATGGGCAAGGGAGAATGCGGATACAGTGTATTCATCGTTATCGATGAGCACCCCCGGATGAGCAACCTTCACTATTATCTCATAGTTGATGTACATATCCAATATTCGTCTGTTCGCATCGATATACTCCTTCAAACGAGGAGGTCCGTAGATGGTAAGAGGATCGTCCCGGTCAACTTGACTGGAAAGCATGAGTATCCCAGGAAGACCGGTAACATGGTCAGCATGCATATGGCTGATGAAGATCGAATTGATCTTCTTCCATTTCAGGTTGAGCATCTTCAAGGATATCTGGGTGCCTTCACCACAGTCAAACAAAAAGAGCTCTCCGTCCCGTCTTACCATGGCACTGGTAAGGAATCTGTTGGGCAGGGGCATCATACCACTGGTCCCTAAGGCAAACACTTCAAAATTCATGAAGCCAGTATATAGTAAAACAGCACTTAGTCAAAGCGTGTACAGCTAAGCAAGGGGATTTTCCTCACCCTTTTCAAGCTCCAAAGCACAGAGACAGAACTGACCATAACCAAGACGAATAAAATGATAGCAATATCGAGGAAGGGAATTATCACCGTAAAATCAAGAAGATAGAAGGAAAGGGCCGGAATGGATTTCTTGGCTAGAAAAGAGAGCATGGAGCCCAGATTTAGCCCCAATAGTATACCTGCCGCTGTTCCCAAGACAGTGGAGATGAGGGTAACCAGCATAACTGTGGAGAAATAGACCCCCCTAATAAGGGTATTTCCAGCACCAAGCAGTTTCAGAAGGGCTATGCGACTCTTATCGTCTTCGATCAGTTCCCTGCTGAGTTCACTGATGAAATAGCCACACAAGATCGCAACTACTATCATGACCCCCAACACTGCCTGGCGACTGGTCTCCAAGTTTGTAGCCACAGCAAAGTTCTCCTGGTCCCAGGAAGTCACAGAGAGGCCTTCAGCCTCTAATGTGGAACGGACCCCTTCGAGCTCACTTTCTGTAACCAACAATTCAAAATATGTGTCGGCCTTGGAAGAAAAAAGTTTTTCCATCAGGGAGAATTCGCAAAATATGAGATTTTCATCCAGTTCCTTATAGCCCGAATCATAGAGATTTCCTACTATACAGAGCTGAGGGCGCAAGCTGCTGTTGCTGATCATCATCAAGGCAACCTTATCACCCTGGGTCACCTCAAGCTTGCTTGCAATGCTCGTACTGAGTAGTATCTGGGGCAATGAGGACCCTTTGGTATCGAGTGGGGTATCAAGGAAAGTCAATTCTGTCTGACGCATTGCATTAAAATAGGAACTCTCAACCCCTTTAAGCCGTACCATTATATTTTTGGAGGGACTGTATACCAAGGAGTACGTCTGGGCGACCTTCTGGACATCAATTATATGTTCAAGATCAGGGATAAGGGTATCTGAGCTCTCATGCACCTGCAGATGGCCATTACCCAGCAAGGCATACTTATTTGCTATCCCACGACTCATGGACACGACAAAAAGCTGAGCAAATACCAAGGCGGCAACCACCACAGATATCAACAGCACATTGAAAAGAATCCTTTTTTTCGTTGCTGTGCTACTTCTTATACCCAGCTTTCGAGCAATGAGCATGA
>CAXYZP010000370.1:0-2039 GCA_964293175.1 uncultured Sphaerochaeta sp. | reverse complement strand
GGCACAGAGTGGGAAGGACTTGAAAAGAAGCTCAAAGGCCTTACTGGAAAGATCAGTGCCAATATCAGCCCTTCGACAACCTTGAGTACAATGCACGGATGCCCTCCTAAAGAAATTGAGGCCATCTGTTCCTATATGCTTAGTGAAAAGAAGATCGATACTTTCGTCAAACTCAATCCTACCCTCCTTGGCTACGATAAGGTGCGTGAGATTCTGGACAACCTTGGCTTCGATTACATCACCCTCACTCGTGAGAATTTCGAGCATGATCTTCAGTACAACGATGCTATAGCAATGTTGCACCGTCTTGTCGATCTTGGAAAGAAAGAGGGGCGTGGTTTTGGTGTAAAGCTGACCAATACCCTCGGTTCCGTCAATGATCAGGAACAGCTTCCCGGCAAGGAAATGTACATGTCCGGCCGAGCTCTGCTTCCCCTTTCCACCACAGTCGCTACCATGCTCAGTAAGGAGTTTGCAGGCAAAATGCCTGTCTCCTATTGTGGTGGTGCCACTGCCCTTACCGTAAAGGCTCTCTTTGAGACCGGCATCAGGCCTATAACCTTAGCAACCGACTTGCTCAAGCCAGGTGGCTATGGAAGACTGAAGCAGATGGTAGAGATCCTTGAGAAAAGCAAGGGCTGGGATATGCAGGGAATTGACCTCAAGAAACTTGAGAAGCTCTCATCCGATGCCCGAGAAGGCAAGTATGTTGAGGTCAGCAAGGATTTCAGAGGTACCGATTCAGTGAAAATTGATGAAGATCTGCCCATGTTCGACTGCTATGTAGCCCCTTGTGTGGTTGCTTGCCCCATACATCAGGATGTTCCTGAGTATGTGCAGCTTGTCGGTATGGGACGCTATGCTGATGCCCTTGAACTGATCTACGACAAGAATGCCCTTCCTTTCATCACCGGTTATATCTGTGACCACCAGTGTCAGTTGCACTGTACCCGTATGGATTATGAGGGTGCTGTCCAGATACGCGAACTGAAAAAGATTGCCGCTGAAAGCGGGTATGAAGAGTATAAGGCAAGGTGGGAAGGCCCCACTGAGAAGAGCAAGATAAAGGCTGCAGTAATTGGAGCAGGTCCTGGTGGACTCTCTGCTGCATTCTTTCTTGCCCGCAGTGGATTCGATACCACCGTATTTGAACGCGAAGAGAGTGCAGGGGGAGTGGTTCGCCATGTTATCCCCGGCTTCCGCCTTCCTGTTGAAGCTATCGAGAATGACATCGATTTCATCAAGGCCCATGGGGTGGATTTCCACTATGGCGTCAAAAGTGATGAGATGACCATCGAGGCTTTGCGGTTGAAAGGATATTCCCATATCTTTTATGCCATCGGCAGTGAAGTGGATAACGATATCCCCCTCACAGGCGATCGCTCCCGTGTTAGGCGCTCCCTCGAGTTCCTCGGTGATTTCCGTAAGGACCCCTCCAAGGTAAGACTTGGCAAGCATGTGGTCATCGTCGGTGGTGGTAATACCTCCATGGACAGTGCCCGTGCCGCCACAAGGGTTGCCGGCGTGGAGAAGGTTTCGGTCATCTATCGTAGGACAGAAAAAGAGATGCCTGCAGACCATGAGGAGTATGCAAATGCTCAGGACGAGAACGTAGAGTTTATTTTCCTGTCAAATCCTGAATCCTTTGAAGGAAACCAGCTTACCGTCCGTAAGATGGAGCTAGGCGAAAAGGATGCCTCCGGCAGATGTCGTCCTGTAGCAACGGATCAGACCTATACCATGGATTGCGATGTTATGATCACCGCCATCGGCGAGTATGCCGACAGCGAGAAACTCACCTGGTTTGGTGTTCCCGTCAATGAGAAGGGTTGGCCTATCACTGATAAGGAGACCAAGGAGACTGAGGTTGAGGACGTCTATGCCATCGGTGATGTGCAGTCTGGTCCTTCAACAGTCGTCAAGTGTATCGCAAGTGCCCGCAGTGCCGTTGAGGCTGCCATCGATAAGATTCTCGGACCTGAGGACGATGAAAGCTGTGACTGTGGACACGACCATGGTCCTGATGAAGCGTGTGAAGA
>CAXYZP010000369.1:0-2059 GCA_964293175.1 uncultured Sphaerochaeta sp. | reverse complement strand
ATCCCAAGGATAAGTATTAGCAGCCATTTCTTTCTTCCGGGTTGTACCGCCTTGGTATTGGGAGTCCCTTGTACCTTCCAAAATGATGTAATCCAGTCAGAAAGACGAATTTGCAACAGGGAAAGATCTTGGGCAGAGTGTTGTATCTCTTCAGGCTCGCCCAGTTCATCGAGCAGACGTCTGTTGGCAGCAACGTTACAACGCAGAGGTTCACACTCTTGTGCCAAGGTTTTCAGAGTACTGACATAGGATTTCAGTGTCTTATCGTCTGCGTGCCCATCTATAAGCCAGGAGTGCTCCCTTTCCCACTCCAGCAGCTCTTCCTGCGCTGATCCGAATTCCAATTCAGCTTTCTTGTGTACCTGTAGCGCGTCTTTGTAGGCAGCAAACTGGTTTGCTATGCGTCCGGGTTTCTCCACATCCTGCAGTTGCTCTGCTGTAATGGCACAATCGGTTACTCTTTGCGTTAGCGTATCCCTAGTCTGGGTGTAGGACCTTTTCTCTTCTTCTGCTTTGTCCTTAGCCCTTTGGAGTTCTTCCAGCCTTGCAGGGGAGCTCTTGTCTATAAGCGCCATGGAAGGGGAATAGAGGGCGAGCTGTTGCTCTTGCTCTTCTATCTTCTTTGCAAGTTCTACCAGAGATCGAGCATCTTCGATCAAGGCTTTATGGGCAGAGAGTTCACCTGCCTCTTGTAAGGCCTTCTCCAAGGCTTTTATCCTGTCTTGGATACCCTGGTGCTCCCCTTGGGTCCTAAGGATCTGCTGTAGGTCTTCACTGGCCTGTCTGAGCTGTTTGGCTTGCGCGATGTTTCCACTGGAAAAAGAGGGTATTCCCCCAGCATTCACAGAAGCAGTGTCGAGGTCGACACCGCCTTGCATGCTGGTACGGACCTGTCTGAGAAAAGCCTCTGTTGAAGAGTCATCCTCCTGCAACAGCTCATGCAGGGTGAACCAGTAGCTTTCGCTTAGCTCATCGTTGCGTCCTGGCAGGCGCAGGTCTTGGTTGTCCTCTAGCCTTGTCTGGGTAAGCTTGCCTTGGGCAACTGAAAGTCCCCACTCTGTATCAGGGGTCTGTAGGAGCCCTTCGGCCTCCACCTCATCACCAGGTTGGGTATCCCAGACAAGGGCCCTCATAGCCCGGCTCAGGGTGGACTTCCCTACTGCATTCGGTCCCCATATTACATTGAGGTGTTCCCCTAGCTTTCCGACAGGAGGGAAGGTACCCGAAGCAAACCCCGGGCTTTTGTGTAGTGTTATATGTTTCAACCAAAATTTCTTACTCATACCCTACCCCCTTCTTCACTGTGTATCATAGAGAACAAGAGGCGCTTGGCTGCTTGCCTGGCAAGGCGCCTATACTCAGCTTCACTCGTGGGTTTCTGATCCAAGCTTTGGTACGGACGGGCATTGAAGCTATCCTCATCCAGTTTTTTATAGTGGGAGGCCATCTGCTTCAGAGACCCCTCATCGAGCAACTTGGTAGCCATCAAGGCGATAGCATCCTTTCCTTCAGAAAGTTTTTCCAAATCTATATCCAAGGATGTATTGTCCACATAGGAGGAAAGGCAGTGCACTGTGCACTGCCCTACAGGAATCCAGAGTCTTTCCAGGTGTTCGACAGTAAGTATTTTGGAAAGATCCAAGGTGCGGGCGATAGTACCTGTAATGGTAAGCTTACAAAGCAAGAGCCCCTCACACTGCAAGGACGATCCACATGTGCGCAGTGTTTGTGCTAGCTTAGTCTTGACCTCATCTTCGGTCTTCACCCCTTCTAGGTCGAGAAGACAAGTCTCGAACCGATACGGGCAAAGCTGCAGAAATTGCGGATCATTCCAATAGGAGGACTGCCCTTTCTCCAGAAGCCAGAGCCCATGTGTTCCCTCTTCGTTGCTGTCTAGGGCGTAAGGCGAACCGCAATAGAAAGCTTTGCCTCCCTTTAGGATCCCACCTTTATGGATATGTCCAAGCACCCACCAGGGTACGGTTGTTTGTGAAAAGGAAGAGAGAGATACCGGTGCATAGTTTGTAAAGGGAGCTGCTCCCACATCACAGTGCAGCAG
>CAXYZP010000368.1:0-2060 GCA_964293175.1 uncultured Sphaerochaeta sp. | reverse complement strand
GGAAGCCGAAGCGTTCCTCCGCAGGCACAGCGACAAAGTTACAGATACGGAAACCACGCTCCTGCAACTCAACATCATGGATACGAATCGAGCCGCTGGCTACCTCGTATCCATTGAGCACTAGGTCGTAAAGGTCGCCCTTCACACTGCCTGGGTCAGATTCCAAGGTATCGAGGTACTGGCTCTGGGGCATGCTGAACATATGGTGTGCAGCTTCCCAATGACCACCTGTCTCATTGTACTCAAAGAGGGGGAAGTCGATGATCCAGCAGAACTCGAAGCCCTTGCGGATCAGGTTGAGGTCCTTACCCAGTTTTGAACGCACAGCACTGAGGCTAGCACAACAACGCTTCCAGTTCTCATGGGCAACAAAGAGTATGAGATCCCCTTCCTTTGCTTCCATTTGGGAAATGAGTTCGTCCTCCAATCCTGTAAAGAACTTGCTTACACCTCCGGAGAGGGCATTTTCTGCTCCCACCTTGATCCAGGCAAGGCCTTTAGCTCCGTAGATCTTTGCAGCATCCTCAAGTTCGGTGATGAACTTGCGGCTGAACTCCACCCCTTCAGTCTTGGGTGCGCAGAGGGCTTTCACATACCCGCCTGCAGTAACAATATCCTTGAAGGTTGTGAAGCTACTCTTCTGGGCAAGGTCATTCATATCAGAGAGGGGAAGATCAAAGCGGAGGTCCGGCTTGTCACAGCCATAGGTATTCAAGCTGTCTGCATAGGTGAGCCTTCTGAAATTGACGGGCAGTTCTACATCCATAACCTCTTTGAATACATGACCGAACAACCCTTCCATAAGGGAGAGCACATCGTCACGCTTTACAAAGCTCATCTCAAGGTCGAGCTGGGTAAACTCCAGCTGACGGTCTCCCCGGGCGTCCTCGTCGCGGTAACAGCGGGCGATCTGGAAGTACTTGTCAAAGCCGCCGACCATGAGGATCTGTTTGAAAAGCTGTGGGCTCTGGGGAAGTGCATAGAACTTACCGGCATAGAGACGGCTGGGTACCACAAAGTCACGAGCTCCCTCCGGGGTGCTCTTGATAAGGGTTGGAGTCTCTATCTCATAGAAGTCCAAACCGGCAAGATATTTTCTGATGGAGAAGATAAAGTCATGGCGAAGCTTCAGACGTTTTTGCATGCCCTGGCTACGCAGGTCAAGGTAACGATACTTGAGGCGCAGGTCCTCACGTGTTTCTTGGCCATCATCAAGCTGGAAGGGAAGGGGTGCACAGCGAGAGAGTATCTCGATCTTCTCTGCCTTGACCTCAATCTCGCCAGTTGCCATTTCAGGATTGACCATGGAATCGGGTCTGAGGCGAACAACCCCTGTTACTGCAATGCAGAACTCCATTCTCAGTTCGTTTGCAGTGCTCTGCAACTCTTCTGACGCATCGTCATCGACCACAACCTGGGTGATGCCATAGCGGTCGCGTAGGTTGATGAAGTGTAGGGAGCCATGGTTACGGTCACGATGGACCCATCCGTTGAGGACAACCTTTTTGTTGTCGTCTGCCTTGGTCAGTGCTCCGCACGTCGCTGTTCGTTGTGAAAAAAGTTCTTCTGCCATACAAGGTCCCCTATCTTTGAAAAGTACTCCTATCCTATACCATGGATGCCAAAAAGACAATTACTCGTAACTTTGAGTTATGCCTTGTCAATCTCGTTTTTCTACAGAGGGCAAAGGCATCGGTAGCGTTATAGTCTCTAATGGAATGCACTATAGGATCCAAGACTAAGAGCGTTTTGTTATTCTTTTGTTAGGTGGGACAGCATATATCAATGTGACACGCTTGAAGCAATCCCCATAGAAACATCTCTTAATTGCAGAGGAGAATGAAGTATGGTAGGGTACAATCTGAAAGGAAATATCAAAATGGCAAGATTGGATTCTCTAACAGTCCGAGGGTTTAAATCGATACGAGAGCTGGAATCCCTTCCCTTAACAAAACTCAATTTTCTCATAGGTGCAAATGGATCAGGTAAAAGTAATTTCCTCGAACTGTTTAAACTTCTTCGTGCAAGCATGCAACTTCCCCTTCCAGGGTTTACAGAAA
>CAXYZP010000367.1:0-2065 GCA_964293175.1 uncultured Sphaerochaeta sp. | reverse complement strand
CTATATAACGACCTGATTTCTATAAAGAGGTATCGCATGAAACGCACAGTAAAGACTGTATCTATTCTCCTCGTATTGATGCTCCCCCTTGTATTGTTTTCGTGCACGAAAACAGAAGAGAAACCCTTGGTTCTTGATGAGGTTGCCGCAGCTACGGACTACACACAAGTTGTCTCATCTGCTGTACAAGTAAAGCAAGCGGCACTACGCGATAGGGTGTTAGGCAGTGGAACCATTCAAGGGCGCGAGGAGGTCAGTGTAAAGGCTCGTGCATCAGGGGTCATAAAGAGCATCGACTTCAATCTTGGTGCAATGCTTGAAAAGGATCAGGTGCTTCTGACCTTGGATGATACCATTGCGACGCTGAATGTGAGCCAGATGGAAAATCAATACAACAACAGCCTCAAGGAGCTCAAGGCTAACGAACAGCTCTATGCTCGGGGAGCTATATCACTTGTTCAGATGACACAGACACAAGGCAGTGTCGACGGTCTTGCAGCCCAGCTTGAGCAGGTGAAAAACAACCTCAAGAATACCCAGATACAGACTCCTATAGCAGGAAGTGTTGCCGAAAAGACTAACTTGGTCGTCGGCGATCTTATTCAGGCTGGACAGCAGATCGTCAGGGTGATCGACTTGAAAAAGTTACGAATAACCCTACCAGTAGGGCAGAACCAGCTCTTCCTTATTAAGGAAGGGGCACCTGCCATAATAACCATCCGCACTCCCACCGAGACCATTGAAGCTGAAGGAATCGTCAGTGCCATAAGTGCAGGAAGTGATTCCCGCACAGGTAGCTGGTCGGTGCTTGTTGACTTTACCAATCCAAGGCCATCGGTTATCAAGGCCGGTATCTCAGCGGAGGTAACCATCTTCAACGAAGATGCGCCTATCTACACCTTGGTTCCCAACTCTGCCATGGTATATAAGGATGGAACCACCTCAGTCTATATGGTGGAGGGTAGTAGTGCTAAAAAGGTCCAGGTAGAGGTTGTGGACCAGTATGGCGATCAAAGTGCAGTCCAAAGCATGGATAAGGAAATCTCCCTCACAGGAAAGAAGGTCTTGGTCAGCGCTCTTTCACGCATACTTGACGGTACCTCTGTCGTCACCCAAGAAACCTAAAAAAGGAACCTATTATGGAAAACCAAAAAGGATTCAGCATAGGAAGGTTCTCTGTAACCAAGCCTGTGCTGGTCAACGTACTGATGATAACTGTCCTCACTTTGGGAATCTTGAGCCTGGTTCGCTTGCCTCAAGAGCAGTTTTCCGAGGTTCCCTTCTTCTGGGTCAATGTCATTGTCCCGTATCCGGGCGTTGGAGCTGAGGACCTTGAGTCCTCGGTCACCATCCCTGTGGAAAATGCATTTCAGGGAATAGACAAGCTGAAAAAGATTAGCTCCACTACCAGTGAAGGTCTCTCTGTAGTAAGGGTCGAATTTGATGATGGTATCTCCAAGCAGGAGTTTAAATCTCTTTATCAGGATGCTCAGACAAGATTCAGTCAGGTATCGCTGCCTAGCGGTACCCTTACCCCCATCGTTGATGATTTCTCCTCAGCTGACTTCTTGCCTGTCATAGAAGTGGTCATCAGTGGCAATCTTCCCTATGAGGAGTTGCGCGAACAGGCTATCACCCTCAAAAATCAGATACTGAAGGTAAAGGATGTCTCTGATGTTGAGCTTCTCGGTCTGCCGGATCGTCAGATCATGATAAACCTGGACAGCAGTCGTCTGATCTCCCTTGGCCTTACCGTAAATGAGGTGGTCAGGGCTATCGGTGACCAGAACAGTGCCGTGCCCAGCGGTACCTTGAGTACGGATTCAAGGGAGTACCTCTTACGTACCTTGGGTTCCATCAAAGATATCTCAGATTTTGAATCAGTCATCGTACGACGATCGGCAACCTCAGAAGGTGTGGTCAGGGTCAGCGATGTTGCTGAGGTAGTCGACGGCTTTGACCCCGACTCCTCCCTTGCCCGGTTCAACGGCAACCCTTCGGTAAACTTACGGGTAACAAAAGTGGTAAAAGGCAGCTCTGTCGCTGTTGTCGACGGAGTTACCCA